>JAGXSW010000065.1 GCA_018333715.1 Syntrophaceae bacterium
GCCATCGATGACGATGTGGCCAATCTGGTGATTGCCCAGATGCTCTTTCTGGAATCGGAAGACCCGGACAAGGATATTCACCTCTATATTAATTCTCCGGGAGGGATCGTTACCTCTGGGTTAGCCATTTATGATACCATGCAGTATATCCGTCCGAAGGTTTCCACTCTGTGCATGGGACAGGGGGCAAGCATTGCGGCCCTTCTTCTATCGGCCGGGGAGAAGGGAAAGCGGTACGCCCTTCCTCATGCGAGGATCCTCATCCATCAACCCATGGGAGGGTTTCAGGGGCAGGCCACGGATGTGGACATTCAGGCGAGGGAGATTCTTCGACTTCGGGAAGAGCTGAATGCCATCCTGGCAAAGCATACCCTCCGGCCGTTAGAGAAAATTCAAACCGATACAGAACGGGATTTTTATATGAACGGTCATCAGGCAAGGGAATATGGCATTATTGATGAGGTGGTTATCCAGCGTCCTGTTCGGTCTCAGGGTTAATTCCGGGGTGAGATCAGAAAGGAGGGGGAGATGAAATCGAACGGAGGAAGTTACGGGAACGTGTTGCACTGTTCGTTCTGCGGTAAGAGCCAGGATGAGGTGAGGAAACTCATCGCGGGCCCCACGGTCTATATCTGTGACGAATGCATCGAGCTCTGCAATGAGATCATCGCCGAAGAGACTGAAGAGAGATTCGTTCCCGGGAAGCTAACCGTTCCAAAACCCATGGAGATCAAGGCCAGGCTGGATGAATATGTGATCGGGCAGGAGCATGCCAAGAGGATTTTATCGGTGGCCGTCCATAATCACTACAAACGAATTGACTCACGGGTTCTCTCCAGCGAGGTTGAGCTTCAGAAATCGAATATTCTCCTCATCGGTCCCACGGGTTCAGGGAAGACGCTTCTGGCTCAAACGCTGGCCCGAATCCTTGATGTCCCTTTCACGATTGCGGATGCCACCTGCCTCACAGAAGCAGGATATGTGGGCGAGGATGTGGAGAATATCATCCTGAGCCTGCTTCAGGCGTCGGATTACGATATCGAACGCTGTCAGAAAGGGATCGTCTATATCGATGAGATCGACAAGATTTCAAGAAAATCCGACAGCCCATCCATTACAAGGGATGTTTCGGGAGAAGGGGTCCAGCAGGCCCTGCTCAAGATCATCGAAGGGACCGTAGCGAGTGTGCCGCCGAAGGGAGGCCGCAAACATCCCCAACAGGAATTCATTCAGATCAATACAACCAATGTCCTCTTTATCTGCGGAGGGGCTTTCGTCGGGCTGGAAAAAATCGTTGAACAGCGGGTTGGTGGAAAGACATTAGGGTTTGGGGCAGACATCAAGACCAAGGAAGAGCGGGATATGGGAGAATTGCTTAAAGAGGTTCAGCCCGAGGATCTGCTGAAGTTTGGTTTGATTCCCGAATTTATCGGAAGACTCCCGGTGATCGCCACCCTTTCGGAACTCAGTCTGGAAGCCCTGGTCGACATCTTGAAGAAGCCGAAAAATGCGCTGGTCAAGCAGTATCAGAAACTTTTTGACTTCGAGAACGTGAAACTCCGGTTTACCGAGGGATCCCTGACATCGATTGCGAAGGAGGCCATCAAGAGGAAGTCCGGCGCCCGGGGGCTGCGGGCGATCATGGAGAACACAATGCTTGATGTGATGTATGAGCTTCCCTCTCAGCCGAACATTCGTGAATGCATCATCAGCGAAGAGGTTGTTCTCAATCACGAAAGTCCGATCCTCCTCTATGAGAAAGAGGCCGGAGCCGCATGAACTTGACATTGAGACGATGGTTTTCTAAAATTACATCAGGGGCGGATAGCTCAGTTGGGAGAGCATCGGCCTTACAAGCCGGGGGTCGCAGGTTCAATCCCTGTTCCGCCTACCATAACGATTGCGGATTTTAGAATTCGGATTGCGGAATTTAAATCTAGCCAAAAATATTTGAAGTTTTCCCTATTTAATTCCCTCCCCCTTCGAGGGGGGAGGGTTAGGGTGGGGGTGGACAAAACAAGTTCAGTCCCCCCTCCCCTTCATCCCCTCCCGCTAGGGGAGAGGAGATTTTATGAGAAACATTTTTTAAAGTGTTAGAGATAAATTCTCAGACTTAATCGTGTAAGAATCTAAAATCTACAATATGAAATTAAAAATGAAATCGGGGGCGTAGTTCAATTGGTTAGAGCGCCGGCCTGTCACGTCGGAGGTTGCGGGTTCAAGCCCCGTCGCTCCCGCCAGAATTTGAAAAAGGGTAGTCCAACGGACTACCCTTTTTTTTATAACTCCAATGGGGTTGATTTGATCCGGAAATTCATATAAATTACTATTCATCGCTTTTCAGACATCTAATATTTCTATTGATGAGGAGGAGATGAGATGGAGAAAAAAGAGAAGCCAATAGAGAAGATGACCGCTAAAGAGTTGAGGGAGATGGCCCTCGGACTGCCCGGAATCCATGGCGTTCACGCGATGAAGAAAGAAGAGCTCCTTACAGCCATCCGGGCAGCGAAAGGGATCCCGGAGCCGGAAGTTAAAAAAGAGAGGAGAGTTGTTGCAAAGAAAGAGAAAATTATTCTGACCATCCCCCAACTGAAACAGAAAGCAAAGGAGCTCAGGGCAAAAAGGGAAGAATTATTACAGGAAAAAAATTTAAAGATGGCTGAGATTTTAAAAAAACGGATCAACCGATTAAAAAAAATGACGAGGCGAATTGCCTAACCGAAAGGCATGGAAGGGTGGAATGTTGGAATAATGGAATATTGGCGGTTTCGCAAAAAGTCGTCTCACCGGTCCTGCGGCAGGAACCGGTGTCCAGTGTCTTCGTAGCCAGTTGAGATTACTGGATTCCGGCTTTCGCCGGAATGACGGTCTTTAGTCAAATTAACAATCATCATTCCAATATTCCACTTTTCCATTATTCCAGGGTTGTTCTGATATGCCCAAAGTTTCTGTCATCATTCCCACCTATAACCGGCTCCCCATGTTGAAGGAGGCAGTCCAGTCCGTATTGACCCAAGATTTTGAAGATTTTGAATTGATCGTTGTGGATGATGGGTCCACTGACGGAACTTCCGAAGAGATGAAGCAATATGGGGGAAGGGTCAAGGTCATTGAACACACTGAGAATAGAGGTGTCAGTTCGGCCAGAAATAGAGGCATCCTTCATGCCAGGGGGAAATACATCGCCTTCCTGGATTCGGATGATTTATGGGTGAAGGGAAAATTAAAAGTCCAGGTCGCCTTTCTCGACGACAACCCACACTACCCTCTTTGTTACGCCGACGAGGTCTGGATCCGGAGAGGGAAGAGAGTCAACGCGATGAAGAAACATTCGAAATATTCCGGCTGGATCTTTGAGAAATACCTCCCTCTCTGCATCATCAGCCCTTCTTCGGCCATGATGAGGAAGAATCTCTTCTCAAAAGTCGGTCTCTTCGACGAAGCGCTCCCGGTGTGTGAAGATTACGACTTCTGGCTCAGGGTTTCAGCCCGGTTTCCCATCTTTTTTATCAATAAGAAACTGATCATCAAACGGGGCGGACATCCGGACCAGCTCTCAAGCCGTTCATGGGGAAATGACCGCTACCGGGTGATCGCACTGGAGAAACTTCTGTCCGAACCCTGTGTTGGACAGGAGGAAAGGGAAAGTGTTCTAAAAGAAATGGAAAAGAAATGTCAGGTCCTATCGAAGGGTTTTTTTAAAAGAGGGAATGAATTCGAAGGGAGATATTACCAGGAAATCATGAGGAGATATGGGATTGAAATATGAAATCACCGATGACCAATGTTCAATGATCAATGGTCATTTATCATTTGAAAATCCGTTTTAGGATGGTTGAAATGAAAATCATTCACAAGATTCCTTTTCAACAGATTGCTCTCTTGGATGAAACCTTCTCTATCAATTTTATGCCCGACCTTCAAAGCCTTCGATCCTCCATCAAAGCGGTCGGGTTAATTCAACCGGTCCTTTTAAGGAAGAAGGGAGATCAATACCAGATCGTCTGCGGTTTCAGACGAATTTCTGTCCTGAAAGAGTTAGAAATCAGAGAAGTCGAATCAAGGGTTTTGGGAGAGAGTGAAAGGAATGAATTGGAATTATTTTCCATCTCCCTCCATGAGAATTTAACCTCTCGAGGGTTTAACTCGGTAGAAAAAGCCATCACCTTATATAAATTGGTTCATCATTTTCAAATCGAGCCCTCCGCAGTCATTCAACGCTATCTGCCCCTGTTTTCTTTGGAGCCCAACGAGAAGATATTAGGAACCTATCTCTCTCTCGCCGAGATGGAGGATGAAGCAAAGAGGTATGTATTGAAAGAGGAGGTATCACGTTCCAACATCCGACGGCTCGCGACTCTCTCTTCTGATGATCGAAGAAGCCTGCTCTCTTTAATCGTTCCGTTAAAATTGGGGGAAAATCGCCTGAGGGAGATGCTAACTCTTTTGGATGAGATTAAACGTCGGGAGCAAGTCATTATAAAGGAGGTTATCGATCGTCCTGAAATTCAAGCCATCCTTGCCCAGAAAGAATTCACCCCCATTCAAAGGACAGAACGCGTGAAGAGGGTTCTGATGGACCTCCGTTACCCGAAAATGAGACACATGGAGGAGGAGTTTGAGAAAAAGCGAAAGGAACTCAATTTACCTTCCGGAGTATCACTCCATCATCCACCCTATTTTGAGGGAAATGGGTTGAGGATCGAGTTCCAGTTTGAATCTGTGGACGAATACCGGGCCATCCTTTCCTCCCTATCTCTACTCGCGGATAAAGAAGAGTTTCGGGAGATGATTAAAGTTTGAGGTGATCAGGCGATCGGGAAATCAGGATGCAGCATACCAGGAAATCAGGGGATCAGGATGAAATAAAGATGTTTCCAGTTCAGATCGAAAAAATTTATCTTGATGAAAAAGCTGAGAAGGATTGGGGGACACAGCATCTTCTGAAATCCTTGCCGGATGTCCCGGTGGAGAGAGTCGAAGATAAGAAAAATCTCATCAAACAGTTCCTTTCAATCACCGATCCCATCGGGATGGGGAAAAGAAATCTTCTTATCACCCATTTTTATGGAAGGCGGTTGAAACCCTGTCCAGGGACATCCCGCCATATCTGCTGTGGATATTATGTGATCAATGCCATCAGCAATTGTCCGATGGATTGTTCCTATTGTGTCCTTCAGGGATACCTCAATAATCCATTTCTCACCCTTTACACCAACTGGGATGAACTTCTTCTGGAGATCGAAGGTTTTCTCTCATTGGTGCGAACCCCTCTTTCCCGTTTGGGGACAGGGGAGCTCTCCGACAGCTTAGCCATGGAACCCCTCTTTCCCGTTTCCGGGTTTCTCGCCTCCTATTTTGCCGAGAGAGAGAATGGTATTCTCGAATTAAAGACAAAGTCAGCCAATGTGGATCCGCTTCTTCCTTTAAATCACCGGGGGAGGACGGTCGTTTCCTGGTCGCTTACTCCCGAGTCATTGATTGGAGAAGAGGAGAGCGGGACCGCTTCTTTAAATGAGAGGATCGATGCGGCAAAGAAATGTCAGGAGGCGGGGTATCCTCTGGGAATCCATTTTGACCCGATGATCGACTATGTGGCGTGGGAAAAGGGATATGAGGAGTTAGTCGATTTCCTTTTCAGTCGGATCGATCCGAAACGAATCATATGGATCAGCATGGGGGGATTCCGATATCCGGCTAAGCTTAAGGGGATTGCTGAGAAACGGTTCCCTAAAACCAGAATGTTTTTAGGAGAGTCGTTCCCCGGGAGGGATGGCAAGATCCGTTATTTAAAAGCGATCCGGGTTGAAATGTACCGGAAGATGGTAAAATGGCTAAGGGAGGCGAGCCCCGATCTTTTTATTTACCTGTGTATGGAGAGCAGGGAGGTCTGGAAGGAAGTTTTTGGATGGTCGCCTGAGAACAGTCAACATTTGAATCAGTTGTTTGAGGAAAGAGTGAAGAAATTTATTGGGAGGTAAAACCATGAAACTCAAAGGAAAAGTGGCGCTCATCACCGGTTCCACCAGAGGAATCGGAAGAGAGTTTGCCATTGGATTTGCGAAAGAAGGGGCGGATGTCATCATCAATGGGCGAAATTTAGAGAAGGCAAAGGCCGTGGCTGAAGAGGTCAAAAGCATCGGAGTGAAATCCATAGCCATTGGCGCAGATGTCTCTTTATCTCAGGATGTGACGAGGATGGTGGAAGAGGCGATCCAATCATTGGGGCGGATCGACCTCCTGGTCAATAATGCGGGGGTTAATCCTTTCATTCTGGAGGCGGAGAAGATTAAAGAGGAAGGTTGGGATCAGGTGATCGATGTCAACTTAAAAGGGGTCTTTCTCTGCTGTCAGGCGGTTGGAAAGAAGATGATCGAGCAGGGAGGAGGGAAGATCATCAATATCTCATCTGTCGTGGGTTTCCTCGGTGAGCAGGGATTTCTTCCTTACTCTGTCAGCAAAGCTGGAGTGATGATGTTGACCCGTGTTCTCGCTTACGAGTGGAGCAAGTATCATGTTACTGTCAACGCCATCGCCCCTGGATTTATTGCCGGAGGGATGAACACGCCCATTCTCAACAAAGAGATTCTCGTCTCCGGATTAACTCAACAAGTTCCCCTCAAGAGGCTTGGTAAGCCTGAAGAGATTGTTAAAATTGCGTTGTTTTTAGCCTCGGAGGATTCAAGCTATATCAACGGGACAACGATTGTTGCTGATGGAGGACTGACAGGTTATCGTCCGGTGGGTTTTATTGACCTGATTGCAGAGATGATGAAGAGAGGGTAGACTATTTTACGCCGTGCAACCAGAGGGCGATTTTTGGAAAGAAGTTCAATATCCTCACAGCGATGAGATGAATGATCATAAAAGAGATAACACCGCGAAAGATTTGACTCCCATCGTCATCCAAGGCGGAGCCGCTGTTTAAATAACCTCTTCCTCCAGCACCTTTCTGCCCTCAAGGATCCGCTCGTAACCCAGTGGACTGACATCCACCGTCTCATAACGCATGAAGCGTATCCATTCCGAAAGGGCTTTGCCCACAGCAGGCGCCTGTTGAAACCCGTGACCGCTGAAACCCACAGCCATGTAGAAGCCCCGGACCTCCGGATGTTCTCCGATGATCCCGTTGGAGTCCCACTGATTGACCTCATAAAGCCCTGTCCACCCGCTGACCACTTTCAGCTCGTCAAATAGGGGAATACGGTGAGCAAGGGAGGGCCAGATCGCTTCCTGGAAATAATTCCGATCCCACACATAATTGAATCCCGGGGGCTCCTCCTTCCGGGATTTTCCCGTAAGGATTTGCTTGCCGGTCTCGTGGAGGAAATAAACCCCGGAGGTATCAATCACCAGGGGAAGGTCATAGTCAAAGAGCCGCGGCGGCTTAATCAGATAGACCATCCTCCTCACAGGAACAACCGGGATATCTATCCCTGCCATCTTTCCCACTTCACCCGCATAGGGACCAGCCGCATTCACAATCGAAGAGGAGAAATAAGTTGTTCCATCTTTTGTCTTCACCCCTTCGAGCCTATCCCCTTTCCGAAGAACCTCCACCACCTCCTGATGGATATATTCCACGCCCAGATATTTTGCCTTCCTCACGAATCCCTGGAGCACGCTGTGCGGATCCATATATCCATCCCCGGCGGAGAAGGAAGAGCCGACAAGGTCCTCCGTGTTGAGATCGGGAATGAGCTGAAGAGTTTCTTTAACATTAAGGAGCTGTGTCTCCACGCCGAGCGACTTTTGAAAGGCCTGATGTCTCACAAGAATAGGCCAGTTCTTCTCGCTTCCCAAAAAGAGGTATCCCCTGGGCTTAAAGTCAATCTCCGGCCGCTCCCCCTCTGTCTCCATCCTCTCGCCAAACTCCTGATAGAAGGCAAGGCTATATTGAGAAAGCCGGACATTGACCTCTGTGCTGAACTGTCTCCGGATCCCTCCCACGCTCAGGGCAGTGGAAGCCTTTTCGTAAGTCGGATCTTTTTCAAAGACAGCGATGCGGCCGCCGAATCCTTCGCCGGCCAGATGGTAGGCGATGCTCGATCCCATCAAGCCGCCGCCTACAACGATGATGTCAAAGGTGTGTTCCATTCATCCCTACCCTAAAAGAACCTTAGGAAGCCAGAGAGCAATCTGTGGAAAGAGGAGAAGGAGGATCAGGGCGATCAATTGAATGACCATAAATTCAGCCATCCCTTTATAGATCGTGGATAATTCCCACTGGGGAGCCACGGCCTTGAGGTAATAAGCCGACATGGCCACAGGAGGCGAAAGATAGGCCGTCTGTAAATTGACAGCCGTGAGGGCTCCGAACCAGACGAGATCGAACTTAAGGGCATGAACTACCGGCAATAAGATGGGCAGATACAGGAGGATAATGGCCGGCCACTCAAAGGGCCATCCTAAAAGGAAGATCACCGCCATGATGAGAAGGAGCATTACAAAGGGGGGAAAAGGAAGCCCGATGAGGGCATTCGTCATCATTTTTGCGGAACCGAGCCTGGCGAAGATCGAACCAAAGATATTGGAGGCCAGGGCGAGAAAGAGGATCATACTGGTTGTCTGAAGGGTTCGGATGGCAGATTTCTTCAATTTGGCCAAGCTCAATTCCCGGTAGAAAAGGCTCAACACCATCGCCCCAAGGCATCCGACCGAAGCCGCTTCGGTAGGAGTCGCGATTCCAGCCAGGATGCTTCCCAGCGTGGCGGTGATGAGGGTCCCGAGGGGAACCATCCCGATTAAGAACTCTTTCATCAGCTCTCTTTTAGAGGTGATCCTTTCTTCCAATGGCACAGGAGGACCGAGACGGGGATTGAGATAGCTTCGAATAAGAAGATAGCCTATATAAAGAGCCGAAAGGAGAAATCCAGGGCCAAAGGCAGCGGCATAGAGTCTCACCACCGATACCCCGAGGACCGGACCCATCACAATGAGCATGACGCTCGGCGGGATCAGAATTCCAAGGGTCCCTCCTGCTGTGATGGCTCCGGAGGTGAGCCGAACATCGTATTTGCTCTTCATCATGATCGGTGCGGCCATGATCCCGAGGACCGTGACCGCAGCGCCGACAATGCCTGTCGCCATGGCGAAGATGGTGGCCGTTAAGATCACCCCGATATAGAGGGAACCCTTTAGGGGAGCGAGGAGGTGCCGGAAGGCATTGAAGAGACGTTCCATGAGAGCAGCCTCTTCAATGATGTATCCCATGAAGATGAAAAGGGGCACAGCCGCCAATATCTCTTCCTGCATCAACCCGTAGGTCTGGAAGACCATCAGATTGAAGACCATATTCCCCAGACCGATGTAGCCGAAGACAATGGCCATGATAATAAGGGTGAAGGAGATTGGAAACCCGATGAAGATGAAAACCAGGAGAGCGCCTAACATCACTATTCCTAAAAGCTCGTTACTCATGGCCACTCTCCTTTTCTTGCCGCATAAAGGCTTTTAATGAATTCGGAGGCCCCTTGAATTAAGAGGAGAAGGGCGGTCAATGGAATCACTGTTTTAAACGGATAGATGGGAGGCCGCCAGGGGCTGATGGAGGCCCTCTCCTTCATGACCCATGACTCATACGCATAGTCCCCGCCGATGATTAAAAATAGAAGCATGCCAGGGAAGAAGAAAAAGAGGTACATGGAGGCATCCACAATCCCCTGCCATCGCACCGGGAATTTGTGGTAGAGCATGTCTGTTCGGATATGTCCTTTCTTGTAGAGAGTATAAGCCGCCCCTAACATAAAGACGCCGCCATAAAGCATGTAAGTCACGTCGTAAGCCCAGATGGTAGGGGCCTTGAAACAATAGCGGGCAAAGACCTCGTAGCCCAAACCTCCCACCAAAGGGAAGACAAGCCAAGAGGTCATCCTGCCGCTCCAATCGGAGAGGGCGTCAATCACCCGGATAATTCTAAAAGTCTTTTCCATTTCTTATAACCTTCCCGCCCCTCACCCTTTCCCCCTCCCCGTCAAAGATGGCTGTGTCGCAATTAAATTGGTAGCCGCAGGCTTTAGCCTGCGTTGCAGAATTCCCTAAGAATATCGCAGCCTGAAAGGCTGCGGCTACCTAAATATTCCCTCATTTCCCCATTACGACACGGTCTCCAACGAGGAGAAGGAAAGGATTAAGAACTATCTCTTTGGCCAGTAATAATCAGCCACCAGATCATAGGGAGCGTAAAAACTTCGCCTGTATGAAACCATCTTCCTGGCGTACTCTTTCTGGGATGCGTAAACCTTGGCAAAGAACGGATCTTTAGCCACGTACCTTGCGGCTACTTTATCCCACGCCTTCAGGATTTCAATCAATACTTCCTTTGGCGTCTCTACCTGTGTCACGCCATGCTTTGCCTTAAGCACCTCCAGGTCCCGGACATTCCGGGAGGTGAGTTCCAACCAGGAGCGGAGGAGATTTTCTCGATTCGCCATATCAACGATGGCCTTTAAATCAGCCGGCAGTTTATCCCAGCTATCCTTGTTCACTATGAATTCCAATGTTCCGGTGTGACGGTGCATCCCTGGTGCGTGATAGAATTTGGCCACGTCCTGAAGACCCAACTCTTTGTCCATTGTGGGATCCATCCATTCAGCGCCGTCTATCACCCCCCTCTCCAGGGCCGGGACAATTTCGCCTCCGGGTAATGTGATGACCGACATTCCGAACTCCCTGTAAATTTCTGCCGTGAGGCCTGCCGCCCTGAATTTCAACCCTTTCAGATCTGCGGCAGACCGCATGGGTTTTTTAAACCAGCCCAAAGGCTCGGAAGCGATAATATCCGTAGGGAATACCACCACTTTCATCTTTAAGACATCTAAATAAAGCTCCCGATAAAGCTCCAGGCCGCCCCCATTATATAACCATCCTGCATAATCCACATTGTCCATGCCAAAGGGACCGCCCGCCACGCTGGAAAATAGATTGGCTGTTGGCTGTTTACCTATCCAGTAGGCTGACCACCCGTGTCCGGCATCCAAGGCGCCTTTGTGGACAGCATCGAGGACCTCAAACGCCGGAACGATAGCTCCCGCAGGAGAGATATCTATCTTCAACCTGCCGCCGGATAACTCACCGATCCTTTTGGCCAACCCCACGGCGCTCTCATGGAGAAATATCCCGGCTGGCCATGTGGATTGCATTTTCCAGGTGATGGTTTGCGCCTCAATGGCTTTTGGCGTGAAGACCGATAAACCTATTCCTACAAACATTAAAATACTTAAAATCAATACGGTTGCCTTTTTCATCTTTCCCTCCTTAAAATAGAATCCTCCGTGTCAAAGATATCTGATCAAAACCTCTCTGTCTTTTCTTCAAGTTTGCCCCTTCATTACCTCCTTTCTATGAAAACACTTTTTTCCGGTTCGCCTCCATCACGCGATCAAACCGCTTCACATGGTCTTGTATCAGGATTTTTGTTTTTTGAGAATCTTTCTTTTTGATGGCTTCCACAATGCCGCACAGATCCTCGTAGATTCTCTCTGTGATTCCTTTCTCCTTCGGAAGGAATCGGTCGAAATACCTGAAGATATTCTCGTAGACAATCGACAATACGGATTCGAAAACCCGGTTTCCGGCAATCCTTGCCAGGCAGAAATGAAACTGATTGTCCTTCCTGATCACCTCTCTCCAGCTTTCCCTGTCTTCCTGGAGGAGGTGTTTGATTGATTCGAGAAGAGATGTCAATTCTCTGATGTCCTCTTTCTTGGCTCTTCTTGCCGCCCTCTCAGCGACCGCTCCCTCCACTTCTTCCCGAAACTCAGATAACTCCTTCAAATCGATTTTTTGATATCTCAGCAGAAGATCGAGACTTTCGCTCACGGGTAGAGTATTGACGGGGCGGACAATGGCTCCTCCCCTCATCCCTGTCCGGATCTGGACCAGTTTCTTTTGCTCCAGTGTCCGGAGGGCTTCTCTCAGTGTTCCCCGGCTGACCTCAAAGGTTTCTCTTAATTGCCTTTCACCGGAGAGTCTCTCTCCGGTTTTGAGCCTTCCTTCGAGGATGGCCTCCTGAATCTGGGAGACGATATCCTCAAACGCCCGGTTCTGTTTCGCTTTCTTAAATAGGGGGTTCATTTGTAATGGTTAAACCATTACAAAATCTTCAAATATTTGTCAAGAAAAAAATCATGAGGGGGGGTATACACATAAATGCCGCAAGAGTATTGCTCCGGGGACAGGACAGACACAGGTGCAGATGCCGCACCCCCGGCAGGCTTCGCCGATCGTCACCTCCCCCTCCTTCACTTCAATGGCATTATAGAAGCAGGAACGCATGCACCTTTTACAGTTCGTGCATAACTCCCGAACGATGAGAGCGCATTCACGGGGAAGGGATTCCATCTCTTCGTAGCTCATGGCGGCTTTAGCCGCTACCCCGATGATCTCCCGGACGGATGGATAGCCCTTTCGATCTAAAAATTCTTCTACCCCTTTGATCACCTTTCCGAGATAACCATATCCTTTCAGCATCACGACGGAGCAGAGTTGCACCAGGGTGGCTCCGGACATCATGAATTCGACTGCATCCTTCCAGTCGTAGACGCCATTCGTCCCGGTGATGGGGATGCCCAGGGCAGTGTAAACCTTTGAAACCCAGCGCAGGGTCAAAGGTTTCACCCACGGACCTCCCACACCCGCCCATCCATGAATATAGGGTCTGCCCGTCTCAATATCGAGACAAAAACCGACAAAGCGGTTGATAATCGTCACGGCTGAACCGCCTGCGGATTGAACCGCCCTCGCCATGTCCACCACATCCGCCACCTGGGGAGTAAGCTTGATGATCACAGGAATCTTGACCGACCTCGTTACCTGATGGGTAATGTCGGAGGCAGCGTTTTTGTCTTGACCCACCAGCATGCCCGTGGGGGTCCCTTTCATCTCTGATGGATGGGGACATCCGAAGTTGAGCTCAATCAATCTGATTCCGGTATCCTCCATCATCTTCGAAAGGGTCACCCAGCTTTCCACTGTTGTTCCGGCCACGCTCCCGATGAGCGCACAATCATGCTTCAGGGCTGAGGTTTGAGCTTCTTTTAACTCTTTCATCCATTCTTCCGGAGTCTCTTCAGCCAGACCGGTCCGGCCGTAGAAGGTGAAGAGCCTTGGGATTTTTCCCCGACAGACATTGTGCTCTTCGTCGAGGTAACGCCATTTCGACATACGGGTCAAACGGCGCATGGCTTCGGAGTCGGTGACTGTCTTAGCCACCAGCCCTCCTGCCCCTGTCCTGATCACCTGCTTCATATTGCGGGCGGAAAGGGTTGGCTCCGCAGAGGCCGCAATAATGGGATTCTTAAAATTCACCCCGCAAAATTGAACCTTCAAATCGGCCATAGAATCTCCTTTAAAACAAAAGTGTATAGTACAAAGGTAACGGTAAACCTGCCTGTCGGTAGGCAGGGATGTCCGTATCGTTAAATTGAAAATGACGTTTGTCGTTGTCGAAGCTCGTACTCGCCGCGCAAGCGCTGGCGCAGCGGGTCGAAACTCGTGAATAGAATCTGGATGCTCGAGCTTCTTTTTTCGAGCCTCTTGCTTCGATACGAGCATCGTCACCTATAACCGTTTGACTATCCATCCAAATGGGCTTCGTAACCGTAACCTAACCCAAAAACCGCTTTCTGAGTTTGTGTCTACTTGCTTCAAATAGATGAAAATTATTTCTGACGTTCTTTCAGAGCCTTCAGTATCTTCTCCGGAGTGATGGGAAGCTCTGTGAATCTCACACCGATGGCATGATAGATGGCATTGGCCACTGCCGCCGGCGAAGGGTTGAGCGCCGGCTCTCCGATTCCCTTTGCTCCGAAAGGTCCGTTCGGATCAACCGGCTCCACCAGAATGGACTTTATCGGTGGGATATCCAGTGGACCTGGAATGACATAATCCCTGAAATCGGGATTAAGAACTTTTCCCTTTTCAACCACCATATCCTCCATCAATGCCCATCCAATTCCCTGTGTGACACCGCCGTGAATCTGCCCTTCTGTGGTCTGCGGATTGATGGCCCGGCCAACATCGTGAGCTGCGGTGTATTGGATCACATTCACATGACCTGTCTCTGTGTCCACTTCCACCTCGGCAATCTGACAGGCAAACGGGTAAGCGGGCGCGACATTTCCATACTTGGTCACCGGATCTGGAAGGACCGTATCCGGAGCCCAGAATCCGGTCCCCACAACAGGAGAACCGCCTCGCCTGAGCAGACAGATCTCCGCCACTTTCTCAAAAGAAAGATTTCTTTTAGGCTCATCTTTCACATAGATCTTCCCTCCCCTGGCCTCCAGTTCGGAAGGGATCGTCTCAAATACCTCTGCCGCCACTTCGAGGATCTGTCGTTTCGCATCCTGGGCGGCCGCTTTCACGCCATTTCCACCGAAGACCGTCCCACGCGTGGCAAAACTTCCCAGGCCAAACGGACTGATATCCGTATCGACCGGAGCCACCTCAATCCGGTCAAGGGCGACGCCCAGCTCCTCTGCAACGATCTGGGCAAAGACCGTTCGCTGCCCCTGCCCCATATCCGACTCCCCATGATAGACCAGAACCTTGCCTTCCCTTCCGATGCGAACGATCCCTGCTCCGCCATCGAATTCACGTGAGAAGGCGCGATTTCCGGAGACATGGTTACAGCAGGCCAGTCCCACTCCACGAGCAAAACGTTTCTCCTGTCGCCTCTCCTCCCATCCCGATGCTTCTACGGCCTTCCGGACGCACTCCTCCAACCCGGAAGAGCCGATCTGCCAGCCATGGATGGAAACCTCGCCGGTCTTGAGTCCATTCCTGATGCGCAGTTCCGCCGGATCCATATTCAAATCGCCTGCAATCATATCGAGGGAACTCTCAAGGGCAAAGGTCATCTGGGCATTTCCGAAGCCGCGGAAACAACTCGTGGGAACGGTATTGGTGTAAACGGTGAGGCCCTCTGTCCTCAGATGTTCGAAGCGGTAAAGGGAATCGACACGGTAACAGGCGGTCGCCACAATGGCCATCGAATAGACCGCCCTTGCTCCAGAACCACCGATGATCCTTACTTCTTTGCCAACCAGCGTCCCATCTTTTCTGGCGCCGACTTTGAGATCGATATACATGGGGACCCGTGGATTGCCTGCCATAAAATCCTCTTCCCGGCTGTTCACCATCCGGATGGGTTTCCCTGTTTTTTGACTCAAGACAGCGGCGGCAAGATGGAGATTCGTCTCCATCTTTGCTCCGAACGCGCCGCCATAGTAGGGGACGACGACCCGGATCTTCTCCAGTGGAAGTCCCAGCGCCTTAGCATACGTGACTCGCGTCATCGAAGGAATCTGTGTGGCAAGATAAAGGGTCAATTTCCCTGTGGGCTCAAAATGGGCAACACAGGCCATGGGTTCGAGGTAAGCCTGATAAACCTGATTCGTATAGTAGCGGTCCGAGTGAACGACATCGCATTCTTGAAATGCCCTGTCCACATCCCCTTTGTTCAATTTAAACTCAGAGACGATATTTCTCTCTTTATCATGAATCAGGGGCGCTCCGGGTTGCATGGCTTCAATGGGATCGAAGACCGAAGGAAGTTCCTCGTACTCCACCCGGATCAGATCGAGCGCCTCCTCTGCCGTATCCTCATCAATGGCCGCCACAGCCGCGACTTCATCCCCGATGAACCTGACCTTCTCCACAGCGAAGATGTTCCAGTCCTCTGTTCTCGGACCAAAAGGGATTTTGGGCGTATCGTCCGCCGTGACGATGGCCTTCACTCCCTTGAGGCTTCTGGCTTTTGAAGGATCGATATGGAGAATGCGGGCATGAGGATGAGGACTTCGAAGAATTTTACCATAGAGCATTCCCGGAAACTGGAGGTCAGAGACGAATTCGGCAACGCCCCGTGCCTTTTCATTTGCATCGATCTGTGGAACAGAATGACCGACCACGGAATACTTCACCATTCTCGAATCTCCCTCAATCCCCTCTCATCAATCCTTCCTCTTTACCAGGGAAGAGATCGCCTCGACAATCTTCTGATATCCTGTGCACCGGCAGAGGTTTCCCACCAGGTTTTCACGAATCTCCCTCTCTTCTAAATACGGATTTCTATCCAAAAGGGCTTTTGCGGAGAGGATCATTCCGGGCGTGCAAAATCCGCATTGAATGGCTCCGTGATGGATAAATGCCTCCTGGAGGGGATGGAGCTTCCCCGCTCCAGACAAACCTTCGATGGTGGTGATTCTTCTGCCATCTGCTTGCAAAGCCAAAACCAGACAGGAGTTGACTGGTTCATCATCCAATAGAACCGTGCAAGCACCGCATTCTCCAGCCCCGCAGCCTTCCTTTGTGCCTTTCAAACCCAGTTCATTCCGCAATACATCCAGAAGCGTCCGGTTGGCCGGAATTTCGAGTTCAAAAACCTCTCCATTCACATTTAACTGCAAAGGATATTTCATTCACAGATCTCCATTCGTAACTCTTTAGCCAAATCAAGCTTCAAATTGTATCAGGGGGCTGGGCAAGTCCCGCCGACGGCGGGACTGCGTAGCGCAATGCTATTTGGTTAAACGGTTACCTTCATTCAGATTCCTGTTGGAGGAATGGAAAGGCCTAGCCCGAGTTTCCTACTTAAAGTTTACCGCGATGCATAACCATTTGTAAATAAAAGTGTTTATGCTTTTTCTGACTATGCCCTAAAAATAATAACAGAAAAGATGCTAAATTAGAGCTTGACTTTCAATTTACTATGCCCTAATATCTTCTTCAAAAAGGAGGTGTGGGCATGGAACGGCTCGAAACCAAGAAAGTCAGCGGTCACACCTATTACTATTATTCCGAGTGGGGCTGGG
>JAGXSW010000066.1 GCA_018333715.1 Syntrophaceae bacterium
TTCCTGCGAAAGCAGGAATCCAGTTTCTTTAAAAACCTCCCTGGATTCCCGCCTGCGCGGGAATGACAGTCGAGGTAATTTTTCAAAGCGCTAAAATGTTACGACAGTTTAAGTTTTAAAAGTGGACACCTCCTAATCTCCTCTCCCCAAGGGGAGAGGATGAAGGTGAGGGGGTCATTTCTAATCCACCCTCACCCCCTCCCTCTCCCGCCAGCGGGAGAGGGAGGAGTTACTAATTTCAATCGTATGGTGGTTTGGTCACAATTGAAGCACGTGCCATGGCCAACTTTAAACAGATTAGATCTCCACTTTTAAACTTTAAATCGCATCAAAAGTGTCCACTTTTAATTTTTAGATGGCAAAGAGAAAAGAGGGGTTGACTTTTCCGGATGATTGAATAGAATGAATGAAACCGACTATGACAGAGATCCTGAAAAGCCGACAATTCCTCCTCGATTTTGTCCAGGTGGCTTTCATCCTCACGGACATCCACTCAAAAATCCTCTATGCCAACCGTTATGCGGAACATCTCTTCGGTTATACGAAAGAGGAGATGGAGGGGCAGAGGATCCGAACCTTTTTCTTCGAAGAAGACCTGAAATATTTTCTACCCAACATCGTTTTTTTGGCTATTTACAAGGCCGGTTTCGAGGGAGATGGGCTCTTGAGACAGAAGGATGGAAAGGGAATCTTCGTTCATCTGTCCACCGCCTCTTTCAAGGAGGGAGGGGAGACGTTTTTAACCTTTTCTTTCCAGGAAATTCAGCGCTTAAAGAGACTGGAGAGGGAGAAACTGGAGTTGAGGCACAGGGCAAGCCTCGGAATGATGGTGGAGGAGATCGCCCATCAGGTCCGGAACCCGATTGCCTCAATCGGAGGCTATGCTCAGCGTCTTATGAAGACGTCCGTTTCTTCCCCAAAGACCGAAGATTATCTCAACCGGATTCTTCGGGAGACGAAGCGGCTGGCGGAGATGATCCGGCGGATGGAAGAGTTGGTTAAGATACCCAGGCCGGTTTTCCAGAGGGAGAAGTTTCTTGATGTGGTAGAGAAAACCCTTCAGAGCGTTTCACAGGAGGAGAAATCGAGGGGAATTTCCTTCAATTTGGAAGAGGGGTCTTTAAAAGGGGAGGAATACTTCTACATTGATAGAGGCCTGGTGATTCGAGCCCTTTTGCATATTCTGGAGAATAGCATCGAATCTATCGGACAGGGCAAGGGGAAGAAAGATCGAAAGAGAATAAGGGTCTTTCTTGCCTGCAATGAAGAGGATGTGGAAATCTCCGTCTCAGATAGAGGAGAGGGGATCTCTAAAAAGAATCTCGACCGCATTTTTGAGCCTTTCTTTTCCACAAGGCCTGAACGGGTGGGACTGGGTCTGGCTTTTGTCAAGAGGGTGGTGGAAGACCACGGAGGAAGAATCCGGATCGATAGCCGGCTCCGGAGCGGCACCACGGTGACGCTCACTTTTCCGAAGGACCGCAGACGACCCATTCGCCGGGAATGGCTTTCTTCAGAGGCTGAAAACCAATATTCTTCCCTTTAAAAAAATGGACGAATAAGCGCTTACCGTCGATGAGGACCTCCCATGGATAAAAAGCTAAAAGAGGTTTTTTTTAAACAGGTAAAGAAGGAGCCTTTTGCAAAAAAATTCGGGCTCAAATTGGTCGATATGGATGTTGGATACTCCAGAGTGGAGATGAAATTCACTCAGGACATGGAAAATCTCTTCGGCATGGCCCATGGGGGAGCGCTCTTTGCCCTGATCGATGAAGCCTTTGAGACCGCCTCCAATTCTCATGGGACCCTGGCTGTGGCTCTTAATATGAATATCACCTATCTTTCGCCTCCTTCACCGGGCAGCTGTTTGATTGCTGAGGCAAGGGAGGTTCATCAGACCCAGAAGACATCACTCTGTGAGATTAAAGTTTTCGATGACCAGGATCATCCGATCGCCTCCTGCCAGGCGCTTGCCTACCGGAAAGGAATCCCTCATCCCTTCATCAGGAAAGAAAAAAAATAGTTCCCATCCTCCCGGGTTGACATCCCTTCCATACAGGTTACAATAAAAACAAATTTAGAGAAAGATTAGACGAATTACCCTAATGATAACGAATTTCACAAATAACCCCTTTTCGTGTTATTCGCTGTCATTCGTGATATTTGTTTCTATTGTATAGGCAATTTTATGAAACAGGAACTGATGGAAGTGAAAGTGATGGGGATTGTGGTTGACGCCAAGGCATCGAACCCCGTTGTCGTTTTAGTGGACCTGAATGGTCAGAAAGCCCTGCCCATCTGGATTGGAGTCTTTGAGGCGGAGGCGATTTCAAGGGGCCTTGAAGATGTGGTGACGCTTCGTCCCATGACGCACGATCTCCTCAAACAGATTCTCGATACTCTACATACCTCCCTCACTCGGGTGGTGATCAATGATATTAAGGAGAATACCTTTTACGCCAAACTCCATTTCAATGTAGAGGGCCACGAACTCATTGTGGATAGCCGGCCGAGCGATGCCATAGCCCTGGCGGTCAGGGTGAAGGCGCCCATTTTTATTACGCAGTCGGTTGTGGAGGCGACGAAAAGTCTGGGTCTCCTGGCCACCCGATTTCTGGACGAACAGGATGAACTGAAAACGATTATTGAGAATATGAATCCGGATGACTTCGGCAATTTCAAGATGTAGGTTCCTTCCTGTTAGGCCCCTCCTTTGTTGTGCTTCTTTTTATTTCACCATCGTATTACGTAAAATACTCCCCAATAATATCCCTCTCCCTTAAGAGACTGTGTCGTAATTCCGTTCATGGTTCGAGAGCCTCACCACGAACGGATAACGGCATGTTAAAAATCAATCACTTAGCCGTTCGTCTCGTTTGCGAGTCGAAGCGACCTGAGTGTGTCGAAGGGCGAATGGCTAATTACGACACAGTCTCTGAGGGGAGAGGGCGAGAGTGAGGGGGAAGATTCTCCATGTTCACCCCCCACCCGCACCCTCCCCCGTCAAAAGGGGGAGGGAAATAAGGATGGCGATAATGTTCCATTATTGCCAGTTTGTCGTTTTGTCCTGATTTTTCCTGATTTTACCACTCGATACCTCAAAAGCATTTAACCTTTTAAAGTCGAATAGTTACAGATTGACCCTAAAAGGCAAGACCTTTTGGCACACATCTTGCTTTTTCGTAGGGAACTCTGGAAAAGTGGAGGCAATTCGATGTCCGAAATGGAAAAAGATCAGGTGTTAACCACAGGCGATGCAATCGAATATTTGAAGATCTCCAAGCCCACCTTCCTCAAGTATATCCGGCTCGGAAGGATCCGGGCCATCAAGGCAGGAAAAGGGTGGAGGATACTCCAGTCCGAATTACTTCGTTTCTTAAAGGGGGAGGAGAATTGATGATGAGAGGAATTGGAAGAAGTATTACTTTCAAATGGATGGCTTTCTCTATCCTCCTGGCTACTATTCCCCTCGCCATTGCAGGGGGCAATATTTATAAGGTCTATCAGAAAGATATAAAGGAATCCGTGATCCAGATTCAGAAAGAGAAAGCCAGCATGGTGGTGGAGAGGACAAAGGGCTTTTTAGAAAAGGCGACAAGCAATCTTCTCCTTATTGCAAGTGATGAAAATTTTAGAAGGGCCAGCCCTTTTCAAGCGAAGGAGAATTTAAAAAACTTTCTTTCTCAGAAGGATTATTTTATTGAGTTGGCTTTCTTGAATGAAAAAGGATTGGAAACGGTTAAGATTTCAAAATTTGAAACAAAGAGATCTTCCGGCGGGAAAGACCAATCGGATAGCGAGATGTTTCAGGTGGCTTCAAAGGGGCAAATTTTTTACGGAAATTTTTATTATACTTCGGACGGTAGACAGGCCATGGTGATTGCCGTTCCTGTTGAAAAATATATGGGAAGACCGGTAAGCGTATTAAGAGCAAGGGTGTGGCTTGAACCCTTAACGGATTTGGTGCATCAGATCAGGATTGGTAAAACGGGTTTTGCTTATTTGATAGATAAACAAGGGTATCTGGTTGCACATCCTAACGATAAAAATATTCTTATTGGTCCCTTTGTTGACCAGGTCATCGCAGGAGAAGAGGGCAGTCTGGAGTTTGAGAACGTCAGGGGAGAGAAATATTTGGCGGTCTATAAACCCATTCCCGAGTTGAAATGGGGAGTGGTTGTCCAGGTTCCCGTTGCAGAAGCCTATGAACCTATTAAAGAAATTACTCGAACTGCAATCAAATGGATTATCATTGCCTCTATTTTGGCTTTTGGTTTCAGCCTTTTTCTCACAAGGAGGTTAACTTCTCCGATTAAGCAGTTGTCGAGCGAGATGGCGAAGGTATCTAAAGGAAATTTAGATGTCCGCATAGAGCCCACCACAAAAGATGAAATCGGAGTCCTGACCGAATCCTTCAACCGAATGGTCCAGGATTTAAAGAAATCTCAGGAAGCCATCAAAAAGGCAGAGGAGAAATATCGCAATATCTTTGAAAACTCGAAGGATATGGTTTTTATCACCTCTGTGGACGGGAAATTCATAGAGATAAATCAGGCCGGAGTTGAGATGTTGGGTTACAGCAACAGAGAAGAAATAAGGGAAATAAGTGTTAGAGATGCCTATATCCATCCGGAGGAGAGGAAGAAATTCCAAGACGAAGTGGCCCAGAAAGGATTTGTGAAGGATTACGAGGTCAAGTTGAAGAAGAAGGATGGAATCCCTCTCGACTGCCTCATCACTGCCACTGATAGAAGGAATAGGGAAGGATGTATCATTGGGTATGAAGGGACTATTAAAAACATTTCTTACCGGAAAAGAATGGAAGAAGAACTGGTCCGAAAGGCCGGGGAGATTCAGACTCTTTATGACCTGAGTGCTTTGATCAACCAAACCTTAGATATAGATACAATTTTCCGTACCGCCTTAGAGAAGGCAATGAGTTTGACAGGGTTCGAAATAGGAGCGATCTATCTGTTAAATGAGGAGGGAGATGCCCTTGAGATGAAGTATCACGACGGACACTCCCCTGCAATGCTTGAAGCGGCAAAAGTCCTGAAATATGGTGAAGGGGTCTCCGGGAAAGCCATCAGTTTAAAAAAGCCGGTCATAGCCTCCATCAATGAATATTCATCCTTTCGGAAATCTCCCGTTCTAATAGAAGAAGGGATTCAGACATTGGTGGGTTTTCCTCTTCTGGCTAAGGGAAAAGCGATCGGAACGATTAGCCTGTTGAGTCGTTCTCCCCGTGAGCTCGGTCAAAGAGAGATCAATTTATTAGAAAGCATTGGAAATCAGATCGGTCTCGCCCTTGAGAATGCCAAACTCTTTTCCGATGTGGCCAAAGCCAAATCGGAATGGGAGACGACCTTCGATGCGGTCACTGACCTTATCACCATTCGTGACAAAAATTACCGAATCATCCGTGCCAATCAGTCAGCATTTAAACGATACGGGTTAAAACCAGAAGAGATGATTGGCAAGAAATGTTTTGAAATACTCCATCAAGGCGACCAACCCTGCGAAACCTGTTATGTGAACGAAACCCTGAAAACCAAGAGGCCTGTGTCAGGTGAAAGGGAGAGTAGGTATTTAAAGGGCATTTTTCAATACTACACTTATCCAATCTATGATGAGTCTGGCGAAGTGATTCTCGCGGTCGACATGGCCAGGGAGATCACCGAAGAGAAGAAGCTGAGGATTGAGAAAGAGGTGGTAAATCAGGTCAATAAACTCCTGGCCTTCAGTCTCGATGTGAGACAGGTGGCGAATGCGATCCACTCGGAATTCAAGAAGGTCCTGCATTCGGACAGGATGTCCATTGCCCTTTTCGATGAAGGGGGAAGAAGATTTCAATACTTTGCACTTGAGAAAGATTATGCTGGCGCAGAGTTGACCAAGGACATGACTTATCCGAAAGAAGGAACGACGTTTGAGAAGGCGACGGAGACAGGCCGACCCATCATCGTGGAGGACATATTTGGAAGCGAGGTGTGGCTCGATCAAAGACTCTTTCAGGAAGGAATACGATCCTCACTGGTGTTTCCTTTAGAATATCAGGGTAAGATCATCGGGACGCTCAATTTTGACAGCAAAGAGGTCAATCGCTTTTCAGAAAAAGATTTTTACTTAGTCCAGCAAATTTCCTCAGGATTATCCATCTCTATCCAGAATGCTCTTTTGCTCGACAAGGTCAAGAAATCCGAAGAGAGATACAGGACGGTGGTGGAAGGAGCCCATGATGGCATCTGTGTGATTGGGGAAGATAACCGATTAAAGTTTGTCAATAAAAGATTAACCGAAATCCAAGGTTATCCTCAGGAGGAAATGATCGGAAAGGATTTCTGCGATTTCGTGGATGAAGAGAGCAACCGATTGATGGTAGATCGCTTTGATCGGTGGAGGAGAGGAGAAAAATCATCCTCCAGCTTTGAATTAAATGCTGTCCGAAAAAACGGGGATATTCGCAACATAGAAATTAATGCAAGAGTGATGAAGAGTTCGGAAAAAGAGATGAATTATATCGTTTTTGTGAAAGATATCACTGAAAAGAAGAAGATGGAGGAGCAGTTGCTCCAGACCGAAAAACTACGAGCCCTGGGCGAGATGGCCAGCGGCGTGGCTCACGACTTCAACAATGCCCTTGCCGCCATTCTCGGGAACACACAACTATTGCTTTATTCGGTTCAAGAGGAGGATGTCAGAGAATCTCTCAAGACGATTGAGAAAGTAGCGAAGGACAGCGCTCAAACGGTCAAAAGACTTCAGGAGTTTACGAGAAAGAAGGCCCGCCAGGAACTTTTTAAACTCGATGTCAACTCCATCGTGAAAGATGCCATCGAGATAACGAAGCCGAAATGGCGAAACGATGCCCAGGGCAAAGGGATCCACATTGAGGTATTATCCTATTTGGGAGAAGTTTCGAGTGTGGCCGGGGATGCCTCTGAATTAAGGGAGGTCATCACCAATTTGATCTTCAATGCCGTGGAGGCTATGCCCCAGGGAGGAATGATTGAGTTTCGAACCTTCCGGAAAGGGGGGGGATGTTCATCTCCGGGTCGCCGACACAGGCATCGGAATGGATGAAGAAACCAGAAAGAAGATTTTTGAGCCATTCTTCACGACGAAGCCTTTTTCCAACACCGGTCTCGGATTAAGCATGTCCTATGGCATCATCAGGCGTTTTAACGGGGAGATTAAAGTCGAGAGCAAGGCCGGATCCGGAACAGCCTTTACCATTATCCTCCCCGCAGCCGTAGGAGCAAAAGAGGCGGTGACGGACCACGCCATGATCAAACCGGCGAAACCCTCCCGAATCTTAGTGATCGATGATGAGGCTACGGTGAGGGAGGTTCTTGAGAAAATGCTTTCCCAGGCGGATCACCGGGTCACAGTAGCCCGAAACGGCGACGAAGGGATTCGGCTATTTCAGGAAATGGAGTTTGACATGGTCCTGACCGACCTGGGAATGCCGGGGATGGCAGGATGGGAGGTATGCCAGAAAATAAAAAAGATGAATCCAAACACGCCGGTTGGAATGATTACAGGATGGGGAATGGAGGTCAATCAGAGCAAGATGGAGGAATATGGCCTCGATTTTATTATTGCAAAACCTTTTGATTTCAATCAGATTATAAGGGTGGTTTCAGAGAAGATCGAACCCAGAACGTAATTTCTGTCCTGTCAAATTTTGGATGGGCAGGACAGCAGGAGCCATGGAAAGCTAATGTAGTATCTCAGGGGTTCCTTTACACACCGTTCGCCCTGAGGCTCCCGAAGGGACGAACGGTTCGCTCAGGACAGGCCTTGTCGAACCATGAACGAAACCCATTGAAATGTTTCACCCTTCGACAGGCTCAGGGTGAACGGGATATATAATCATTGTAATATTGATGCATTCGTATAAAGTCAAAAAAACACCTTGCTGTCATTCCCCGACTTGATCGGGGAATCCAGTAATTTTATATAATTATCAAAACTCTGGACACCGGTTTTCACCGGTGAGTCGACTTTTTACGAGACCATCAACATTACAATAACACAGAAAAAAGGAGAGGAGTTATGAGCTTTCATTCATACAGATATCACTTCATCAACGGCAGAAAGAGATGAAGAGGATTTTTCTTGCCCTTCTCTTTATATTATTAACCCTTGCCGGATCTCCGGCGAACGCAGAAATCGAAGCCCTCTTTTCCACAGAGGTGAACATCCATGAAGCCCTCCTGAAGGAGATCGAGACACTTTCTGAAACCCTTGATCTTGCCCTCTATGAGATCACTTCAGCCGATTTGGTCCAGGCCCTGGTCAGAGCAAAAGCACGGGGTGTAAGGATCCGGGTGATCACGGATTCAAAACAGGCCAGGATAAAATCTTCGAGGGTCAACGTTCTGATCAAACGGGGGATCTCCGTCAAAACGCTCGGCGGAAAAGAGAAGGGGGCGATGAACCATCGCTTCGCTATCCTCGATGGAAGGAGAGTCATCACGGGTTCCTATGACTGGTCCGAAAGCTCAGGGAGAGGGGATTACGAAAGTATTTTGATCATCCGGGATAATGAGTTAGCGGACTCCTACCAGAAAGAGTTTGAACGGCTCTGGCGTGAGAAGAGGACGATCAAATAAAGTTAGGAGTTTGGAATTAAAAATAGATTTCCTGTCTTTCGATCCCCCGATTTGTCCGCCCATTTCCCAGGTCAAAAAGGCCTATCTTGGCGGAAATTGATATGAGAAAAATGTAAAGTGAAAAAAGAAAAGTGCAAAATGCAAAATCAAAAAGATGATGGTCTCGTAAAAAGTCTATTTAGTCCTGTTTTTGTCATTCCGGCGAAAGCCGGAATCCAGTGTTTTCAGTCGGTTATAAATTCCCTGGACTCCGGTTTTCACCGGAGTGACGACTTTTTACGAGTTTATCAAAGATAGAATTGTTTTGGCCGTTACGCTATGCGCTATGCTATTTTCTAATTTGGACGGAGTAGGGCGATGGAGAAGAAAAAAGTTGAAGTGAAAGAAAAGGTCGAAACCCTGACCGGCGTTCAGGTGGGGGTCAAAGCGCCCAGAGGGTCAAAGATCACCTGCAAGAGCTGGCAGACCGAAGCCGCCATGAGGATGCTGATGAACAACCTCGACCCGGAGGTGGCGGAGAAGCCGGCAGAGCTCATTGTCTATGGGGGATCCGGAAAGGCGGCGCGAAACTGGGAGGCTTACCATCTTCTGATTAAATGCCTGACGAATTTGGAAAATGACGAGACGTTGCTCGTCCAATCGGGAAAGCCAGTCGGCATCTTCAAGACACATTCGGATGCGCCGAGGGTCCTGATCTCCAATTCGATGCTCGTCCCTAACTGGGCCAACTGGGAAAAGTTCAGGGAACTGGAGGAACTTGGGTTGACGATGTACGGACAGATGACAGCAGGAAGCTGGATCTATATCGGCACGCAGGGAATCCTTCAGGGGACTTATGAGACCTTTGCCTCTGCCGCAAAGAAACATTTTGGCGGGTCTCTCAAGGGAAGGCTCATCCTTTCCGCAGGCCTGGGGGGAATGGGAGGAGCACAGCCCCTTGCCGCCACAATGAATGACGGGGTTTTCCTGGGTGTGGAAGTTGACCCCGATAGAATCAAACGGCGTCTCGAAACAGGATACCTTGATGTGATGGCCGATCATCTGGAAGATGCGCTCATCCTGGCTCTTGGCGCCAAAGAAAAGGGAATTCCAAAATCGATCGGTCTTTTGGGAAATGCCGCGGAGATTCTTCCTGAGATCATAAAAAGGGGGATTGTACCGGATCTTGTGACTGATCAGACCTCAGCCCACGATGCCTTGAATGGATATGTGCCTGCAGGGATCAGCCTCGATGAAGCGATTGAACTCCGAAGGAAGGATTCGAAAGAATATATCCGCCGGTCAATGGAGTCGATGGCTATCCATGTACGGGCCATGCTGGAGTTTCAGAAAATGGGATCGATTGTCTTCGACTACGGCAATAATATCCGGGCACAGGCATTTCAGGCGGGCGTAAAAGATGCCTTTAACTATCCTGGATTTGTCCCGGCCTTTATCCGGCCTCTTTTCTGTGAAGGGAAGGGGCCTTTCCGCTGGGCGGCTTTGTCCGGAGAACCCGAAGATATCTATAAGACCGATGAAGCCATCTTAAAGGAGTTTCCTGATGACCTCTCTCTGGCACGGTGGATCCGGCTGGCAAGGGAGAAGGTGAAATTTCAGGGGCTTCCGGCAAGGATCTGCTGGCTGGGTTACGGTCAGAGGGCCCGTATTGGAAGGGTTTTTAATGATATGGTGGCAAGAGGGGAATTGAAGGCGCCCATTGTGATTGGAAGGGACCATCTTGATAGCGGTTCGGTCGCTTCTCCATACCGCGAAACAGAGGGGATGAGGGACGGAAGCGATGCCATTGCCGACTGGCCTATTCTGAATGCCCTTCTCAATGTGGCGGCCGGGGCCACCTGGGTCTCGGTCCATCATGGAGGGGGAGTGGGGATTGGCTATTCGATCCATGCGGGCATGGTGGTTGTGGTCGATGGGACGAAGGATGCAGAGAGAAGGCTGGCAAGGGTATTGACGACCGATCCCGGCACAGGTGTGATGCGACATACGGACGCCGGATATGAAGAGGCGATTGAAACTGCGAAAGGGAAAGGGATTAAGATACCAGGTGTCACAATCTATCAGAGATAAATATCGTCTTAATCCCTTCCCTCCCTTGTGGGGGAAGGTTAGGATGGGGGGATGGACAGAATCAGACCAAGGCAGTTAAGAAAGAATATGACAGATACTGAACGTGTGTTATGGAGACATCTTCGGCTTCGTCAAATTGATGGATACAAATTTCGTAGACAACAACCCATTGGAAAATATATTGTCGATTTTGTCTGTTTTGAGAAAAAATTGATCATTGAAGTTGATGGAGGACATCATGCTGATCAATTGGGATATGACGCAAAGCGAAGTGCATGGTTGGAGAAAGAGGGATTTCGTATTCTGAGGTTCTGGGATAATCAAGTTTTAGAAGAGGTGGAGTCAGTCAAAGAGGTAATAGTAAGCGCATTAATGAGATAGATTTGTTCCCCCCACCTTAATCCTCCCCCACAAGGGGGGAGGAGGTTTTTGGGTTTGTGGAGATTAGATGAAAGTCATTACTCTGGATGGAAAACATCTCACCCTTGAGAAGGTCCTTGAGGTGGCTGAAGGCAAGGCCAGGGTAAAAATTTCCTCTTCAGTTAACAAAAAGATGAAACGCTCAAGGGATTTTGTGGAGGAGGCTCTTGAGCAGGGGGAGAAGATTTATGGAGTGACCACAGGGTTTGGACTTTTAAGCGATCAGTTAATAAACCTCTCTCAGATCGAGGCCCTCCAGCGAAACCTCATCCGGAGCCATTGTGTGGGGGTGGGCCCTTATTTCGATGAGAAGACGACACGGGCGATCATGCTGCTCAGGGCCAATGTTCTCGCCATGGGCTATTCCGGAACCCGGATGGAGGTCCTGAAGACGCTCGTTGAAATGATCAACAGGGGGGTTCATCCCCGTATTCCGGAACAGGGTTCAGTGGGAGCCAGCGGAGACCTCGCACCGCTTGCTCATCTCGCATCGGTTCTAATGGGCGAAGGAGAGGCCCTGTTCCACGGAAAAGTGATGTCGGGGAGAAAGGCGATGGAGAAGGCCGGCATTCCCATCCTCACCCTGAAGGCCAAAGAGGGTCTTTCGTTGATCAATGGCACTCAGGTCATGACCGCCGTAGGAATTCTCTCCCTTCTCAGGGCGGAGCGGCTCTGCAAAATGGCTGACATCGTGGGGGCATGCACACTGGATGCATTGGAGGGGACGCTCAGCGCCTTCGATCCTGACATTCAGAAAGTCCGTCCCTTTCCGGGGCACCTTGCGGTTTCAAAGAATTTTCAGAAGTTATGCCGGAAGAGTGAGATTGAAGAATCTCATAAATTCTGTTCAAAGATCCAGGATGCTTATTCGGTTCGGTGCATCCCGCAAGTTCACGGCGCGGTGAGAGATGGTCTCTCTTTTGTCCGGAAGATCCTCGAAATCGAAGTGAACTCCGCTACGGACAATCCATTGATCTTCGCCGATCAGGGAAAGATCCTCAATTGCGGAAATTTCCATGGAGAGCCTGTGGCCTTTGCCATGGACCTCCTGGGGATCATCATCTCTGAATTGGGAAGCATCTCGGAGAGGAGGATTGAGAAGTTGATCAATCCCGCGCTGTCCGGATTGCCTGCTTTTCTCACTGCCGAAGGGGGGCTTCATTCAGGGCTGATGATGGTCCAGGTGAGCGCGGCGGCCCTGGCCTCTGAGAATAAAATCCTTGCTCATCCTGCCAGCGTTGACTCCATTCCCACCTCCGCAGATAAGGAGGACCATGTCTCCATGGGAACGATTGCCGCAAGAAAGGGGAGGGATATTGTCACAAACGTGGAGCATATTCTGGCCATGGAACTTTTATGCGCCACGCAGGGCCTGGAATTTCTACTTCCCCTGCGGCCGGGGATCGGGGTGCAAGAAGCCTATCGCGTTGTCCGTGAGAAAGTTCCTGCCATCAAAGGGGATCGCAGGTTTAGCACGGATATCAAGAGAATTCAGCACCTGATCGAATCCGGAGAAGTTCTGAAAAAGGTTGAACGGGTTGTAGGAGCGCTGAATTAGAGTCTGTTTATAAATGCGCCTTTTCCGTCATGCCGGACTTGATCCGGCATCCAGAAGGTCTTGAAAGGACTGGATTCCGGCTTTCGCCGGAATGACGACCTTTTTGGAAACTGTTAGTTTATAAACAGACACGAATTAACTGAAGAGCAAACCCGGAAGCCAGGTGGCAATCTTTGGAAAGAAAAATACCAGCCCCAATCCGATCATCTGGAGTATCATAAAGTCCATCATCCCCCTGTAGATATCCCTCAGCTCCCACCCCGGAGCCACGGCCTTGAGGTAGTAGGCGGCCATCGCCACGGGCGGAGAAAGAAAAGCGGTCTGCAAGTTGACTGCCACCAGCGTCGTAAACCATAGAAGGTCCATCTTCAGTTCCTGAACCACAGGAAGAAAGACCGGGAGAAAGATGAAGACAATGGCCGGCCATTCGAGGGGCCAGCCTAAAAGGAAGATGATCAGCATGACCAGGGCGATCAATCCCATCGGATGAATCTGAAGATTGAGCAAAGACTCGGCGATCATAGCGCTTGTTCCCAGCCGTGTGAAGACAGCGCCGTATATATTGGAGGCCATTCCGAGAAAGAGGATCATGCTGGAGGTCTGGAGGGTTTTATAAACGGCCTCTTTGAGTATGGGCCAGGTGAATCGCCGGTAGAAGAGAGTCAACAGGATAGAGCCGGTGGAAGCCATGGCGGCGGCTTCGGTAGGGGTTGCCAGCCCCATAATGATACTGCCCAGAGCAGCAAAGATGATGAATCCCATTGGAAGAATGCCCGATAAGAATTCGGTAAAGATCTTTCGGGTTGAGGTGAGCCGTTCCTCAGGAGGCAGGGGAGGCCCGAGTTCGGGCCTGAGGTAACACCGTATCATAACATAGCCGATATAGAGGCCGGAGAGAAGAAGGCCCGGTAAAATGGCTGCTCCAAAAAGTTTAACAACCGAAACCCCTGCCACGGGTCCCATGACGACCAACATCACGCTGGGAGGAATAAGGATTCCCAGCGTTCCTCCGGCAGTGATGGCGCCGGCCGAAAGCCTCACGTCATATTTACTCTTCATCATGGCCGGAGCGGCCATGATCCCGATGACCGTGACAGAAGCGCCGATGATCCCCGTGGCTGTCGCAAAGATCGTCGCGGTCAGAAGAACCCCAAGATAGAGAGAGCCCCGCACGCCGCCCAGCATATGCTGAAAGGAGGCGAAGAGACGCTCCATCAGCCCCGCCTTTTCGAGGAGGTGTCCCATGAAGATGAACAGAGGGACGGCGGCTAGGGTCTCCTCTTTCATCACGCCAAGGGTCTGGTAGACCATCAGGTGAAAGACCCTATCGCCAAAACCAATATAGCCAAAGATGATGGAGAGAATGATAAGAGTAAAGGCGATCGGGAATCCGGCAAAGATCCCAATCAAGAGGGCGGCTAAAAAGATCAGACCTAAATATTCAGGGCTCATAACCACTCCCCCTTCAGAGCTGCATATAAACTTTTTAGAAACTCCGAAAATCCCTGAACCATCAGGAGAAATGCGGTCAGCGGGATGACGGTTTTAAAGGGATAAATGGGAGGCCTCCATGGGCTGAAATCGGATTTCTCCAGGATCGTCCAGGAGTGGATGGTCGCATCCAGACCGGAGATTAAAAAAAAGAGCATCCCCGGGAAAAAAAGAAAGAGATAAGAGATGGCATTGACCCAGCCCTGTCGCCGCGGGGACCAGCGGTCATAAAATATATCGGTCCGGATATGTCCATTTTTTTTAAGGGTATAAGCCGCCCCTAACATGAAGAGGCTTCCGTAAAGCATATAGGCGGTATCATAAGCCCAGACCGTGGGGGAATTGAAGCCATAGCGGGCAATGACCTCATAGGTCAAGGCGAAGATGAGAGGGATGATCAGCCAGCCGACGATTCTCCCTGACCATTCGCCGACGGCATCGATCACTTTGATAACCGTTTGGATGCCTTTAGGAAGATGATCCATATCATGTTCTCACAACAGCCGGAAAGGATGAGGGGAAAAACAGAAAAACAGCAGGGAACGGTTTAAAACCGTTCTCTGCTATGAGAAAGTTTACTCTGCAAGCCCTATCCTATGGCTTTACCACTTTGTAAGGGTTGACCCCTTTCCAATAATAGTCGGCAATCGTATCGTAGGGTGGGTGAGCAACCAGCCGGTAGGGCACCATGCGTCCAGCCCAGACTTTTTGAGAGGCCAGGACCTTGCCGAAAAAGGGGCTCTCTTTGGATTTACGTTCAGCCAGCCTGTCCCAGGCTTTGAGCATCTCCATGATCATCTCCTTGGGCGTTTCCACCACATTTACCCCATGCTTGGTGACCATGGCATCAAGGTCCTTCACATTCTGATCTAAATGTTTCAAGGAAAAATAGAGGGTTTCGGCGATACAGGCTGCTCTGACGATGGCCTTTAGATCGGAAGGCAACTCATCCCATTTTTTCCGGTTGATGATGAGCTCCATGTTTCCCGTAGGCTGATGGACGCTCGGCATGTGAAAAAATTTGCGTACGGTGTGAAGCCCAATGGACATATCTGCGCTCGGAGAATGAAACTCTGCCCCATCAATGACGCCTCTTTCAAGAGCGGGAACGATTTCACCGCTTGGCAAAATAACAACAGACATACCCATCTCCTTGAAGAGCTCAGCGGCCATTCCGGCCGTTCTGAATTTGATTCCTCTGAACTCGGCTGTTGATTTTACAGGCTTTTTAAACCAGCCCAGCGGCTCTGGAGGGTCTATGGAGGTGGGGAAAGCAAGCACATCATATTTCAGCTCTTTCTGGAGGAGTTCATTGTAAAGGTCCAGGCCGCCGCCAATATAGAGCCAGCTCATGTAATCCTCACTCCCCATACCGAATGGACCGCCGCCCGGTGAGCCGAAAAGCGCTACAGCGGGATGTTTGCCTCCCCAGAAACCCGACCAGCCATGACCGGCATCAATGACCCCCTTGTGAACGGCGTCAAGGACTTCAAACGCGGGCACAATTGCGCCGGCAGGGAGAATCTCGACCTTGATTCTTCCGCCTGACATCTCCTCAAGCCTTGCCACAAGGTCTTTTGGATTAACATACTCATAGGCCCCGGCTGCAAATGCGCTCTGAATCTTCCAGGTGTAAACCTTTGTCTGTGCGCTAACTGAGACTGAAAGGAATAACAACGAAATCGAGACGACTGCAAGAATAACAATACATTTTTTCATCTTCATTCCGACGCCTCCTTTTGATTGAATTTCCCAAAAAGATTTAATATGTTCGATTTCATTTGTCAAATAATTTATCCACGCCACAATCTCCTTGACATAATCGGTTGATTCATTAAAATGGGCACATTGCCTAGAAAATAACAGCGCCCCAATCAAAAAAACGTAGGGGAGCCCCTCTTGTGGGCTCCTCCATAGGGCGGCCACAGAGAGCCGCCCCTACTCAATTTTCATTGTTTGTTCGAGGGTGGATCTCCGCCAAGAAAGATTGCCTATTATTCTTTAAAAGAAAGGAAGATGGGAATTGAAGATTGAGAGAATGGCAAGAAAGAACATATTGAAAATCGCTTCCTATATCCCCGGAAAATCGATCGAGGAGGTTCAGAAAGAGTACGGCGCGAAGCAATGGGTCAAACTGGCATCAAATGAAAATGTATTGGGACCTTCTCCAAAAGCCATCGAAGCTGTCCGCAAAGAGCTTTCAAAGATTCATCTTTATCCGGAGGGCCCCTGTTCGATCCTGAGGCAGGCCATCAGCCAGAAACTTTCATTGCCTGAGAAGAGAGTGGTTATCTCAAATGGGGCGGATAATCTCATTCTGATGATCGCCTGCGCCTTTGTCAACGAGGGCGATGAGGTGATCATGGCGGATCCCACGTTCTCCGTCTATGCCAATGTGACCCAGATCATGGGAGGAAAACCCGTCAGAGTGAAGTTGAAAGAGTGCACGCACGATCTGGAGGGCATGTTGAAGAGAGTGAACCGGAAGACAAAACTGGTCTTCGTCTGCAATCCCAATAACCCGACCGGAACGACAGTGAGCAGAGATTCGTTTCATTCTTTTCTCTCCGAACTTCCGGATCGTGTCATCGTCATTCTGGATGAGGCGTATGGAGAGTTTGTGGAAGATCCATACAATCCCGACGGCCTCGATTACGTCGGAAAGAAGCAGGTGATTCTCCTGAGGACCTTCTCAAAAGTTTATGGTCTGGCTGGCTTGAGAATCGGTTATGCATTAGGGAGAGAGGATTTAATCCATTGCCTCTATCAGGTGAGAGACCCCTTTCCTGTCCACCGGCTTGCCCAGGCGGCGGCTGTGGCCGCCTTGAACGATGAGAAGCATGCGATCCGATCGATTCAAATGGTTTATGAGGGGAGAAGATATCTCTATCAAGAGTTGGACAGGATCGGACTGTCTTATGTTCCCAGTCAGGCCAACTTCATCTTCATCAATTTCGAGAGGGATTCGGAAGAGGTCTTCCGTGGACTCCTTGCAGAAGGGATCATCATCCGGCCGGGAAAGACATGGGGGTATCCGACCTTCGGAAGGGTGACAATCGGAAGAAGAGTGGATAACTATAGATTTATTAAAGCGGTTAAAAAAATAATTCGATAAAGCCAAATAGTAGCGTCGGCATTTACTGCCGACGGGATTCTTCCAATTCGCCCCCAGTAAATGGGGGCGCTACGATTTTAAAATGATTCAACCAACTGAAATCGATCTCATCATCAAAAATGCCCAAGAACTCCTCACCCTTACTTCCTCCTTTAAAGATGAATCAGGACTGGGAATCATTCAGGACGGCGCAGTCGCCGTTAAAGAGGGCAGGATCTTCTGGATCGGAAAGACGGATGCATTACCGGGAGATTTTGTTCTGGATCCGGAAGGGCAGGTGATCGATGCGAGAGGAAAGGTCGTGATGCCGGGCCTCATCGATTCGCATACCCATCTCATCTTTGCCGGTTCAAGAGAAAATGAATTTGAACAGAGAATTGAAGGCCACACCTATCTGGAGATTGCCGGGAGGGGAGGCGGAATTCTTTCCACCGTTGAAGCAACGAGGAGGACTTCCTTTGAGGAGCTCTTCTCTCAGGGAAAGAAGAGGCTTGATCGACTGCTGTCAAAGGGAGTGACGACCGTTGAGGCCAAAAGCGGTTACGGGCTTTCGCTTGAGGGTGAACTAAAGATTCTCCGGGTGATGAAGGCATTACAGGAAGATCATCCCGTGGACATTGTCCCGACCTTCCTGGGAGCCCACACCCTTCCGAAAGAGTTTAGAAATGAGAGAAGAAGATACATGGATCTTCTCACCCAAGAGATGATTCCAAGGGTAGCCGGAGAAGGGCTGGCAGAGTTCTGTGATGTCTTCTGTGAGGAGAAGGCTTTTCATCTCGAAGAGTCGAGAGAAATCCTCGAGACAGGAAAGCGATACGGCCTCAAACCGAAAATCCATGCAGACCAACTGAGCCCAGGCGGCGGAGCGGAACTGGCGGCTGAGGTCGGGGCCTATTCTGCGGATCATCTCGAATATGTGAGTCAGAAGGGGATTGAGCGAATGGCCGAGAAAGGGGTCATAGCGGTCCTGTTGCCGGGAGTTAGTTTCTTTCTTTCAATGAAGAAATATCCACCCGCAAGGGAGATGATCGAGAAGGGAGTTGTTGTTTCGCTCTCCACCGATTTGAACCCGGGCTCCTCAATGACCGAATCCCTTCCCCTGATGATGACCATGGGCTGTCTCCTCTATAAAATGACCCCCAAAGAAGTGATCCAGGCCACCACCCTCCATGCGGCCAGGTCCATGGGAAAAGAGAAGGAGATCGGGAGCCTTGATACGGGGAAGAAGGCCGATCTGACCCTGCTCGACATCCCGAATTATAAGTATCTTCCTTACCATTTCGGCGTGGATCATGTGAAATTGGTCGTTAAGAATGGGAAGGTGGTTTATCAAAACTCAATGATCAATGGTCAGTGACCAATTACCAATGATCATTGACCACGAGACTATGAGACGATAAGACAATGAGACTTCTTGAATGTGTCCCCAATATCAGTGAGGGAAGAGATCCGGATAGGATCGCTTCGATTGCCGAAGAGATCATCAAGCATAAAAAGGTCAGGCTTCTCAACATCTCTTCGGATAAGGATCACCACCGGAGCGTCTTCACTTTTGTGGGCGAACCGGAGGCAGTGAAAGAGGCGGCCCTCTCTTTTGCCCTGAAGGCCGTTGATCTGATCGATATGAGAGAGCACAAGGGAGAACATCCCCGTTTAGGGGCAGTGGATGTCGTTCCCTTTGTTCCCATTCACGGGGTCGAGATGGAGGAGGCTGTAGGGATAGCAAGAGAATTTGGAAAGGAGATGGGAAGAAGAGGGGTTCCCATCTTCTTTTATGAAGAGGCAGCTCTCCGGACGGAGAGGAGAGATCTACCAACGATTCGAAAAGGGGGGTATGAGGGGCTTCCAGAAAAGCTGAGCGATCTTGAATGGAAACCCGACGAAGGACCAGCGGAATTCAACCCTAAGTCCGGAGCAACGGTCGCAGGAGCGCGATTCCCTCTGGTGGCTTACAATGTCAACCTTAAGAGCCAGGATTTAAGCCTGGCCAAGGAGATTGCTAAGAAGGTGAGGTTTAAGGACGGAGGATTCCCTCATGTGAGGGCGATGGGAGTGGAACTGAAAGAGAAGGGGATGGTTCAGGTCTCGATGAACCTGACCCATTACCGGGTGACCAATATTCCAGAGGTCTATGAGTTTATCAGAACAGAGGCAATGAAGAGAGGGATAGAAATCGAAGGATCCGAGATTGTAGGACTGGTTCCTCTCGCTGTTCTGGAAGGCGTTGTCAGGCATTATTTGAAGTATCCGGATTTTTCAACGAATCAGGTCATAGAGCAACGGATTTTAGAATTAGGAAGCCATGAAAGCAGGAAATAATTCAAAGAAAGAATTTATGATTTTTCCTGAGTTCCTGGTCTCCTTCTTAGAATTTGAATAAGCCTCCTCAACTTCCCCTCCCCCTTGGGAGACTGTGTCGTAATTAGCCATTCGCCCTTCGACACGCTCAGGACGAACGGCTAAGTGATTGATTTTTAACATGCCGTTATCCGTTCGTGGTGAGGTTCTCGAACCATGAACGGAATTACGATACAGCCTCTGGACGGGGGAGGGAGAGGGTGGGGGTGAATAGGAGGATAATATGGAAACGAAACGATTCTTAGAAAAGGTTGCTTCGGACAGCCCGACTCCAGGCGGAGGAAGCGCTTCTGCCCTGGCAGGAGCTCTCTCCGCCTCCCTGGTTGCCATGGTGGCCGGTCTCTCTTCAAAGAAGGATAACAAGAGACGGAAGGAAATGGAGGGGATCAAAAAGAAGGCCCTGGTCATTCAGAGAAGGCTTTTCCTTGGCGTTGATGAAGATGCGGACTCTTTTAATGGGGTGATCAAAGCCTTTCGCCTTCCTCGAAAGACAGAGAGAGACCGTCTGATCCGGATCAAAGCGATCCAGAAGGCCTATCAGAAAGCCACTGTGACACCCCGGTTGGTATGCCGGCAGTCCATCCAGCTTCTGGAATATTCCAAACTTCTCGTTCTCAAAGGAAATCCGAATGCGGTCAGCGACACGGGGGTGGCGGCTTTTCTTGCGGATGCGGCCCTGGCCGGAGGCTTGCTCAATATCGGCATTAATCTGGTTCCGGTGACGGATAAGGTTTTTCTGAAAAGGATGCATTCATTAATGACGGATTGGGCGAAGAAGAGAAATCACTTGATGGGAAAGATTTTGGGATCTCTTACCAAAATCGAGTAAAGAGAATATGCGGAGGAGATCCTATATCTTCCCCTATCTGAATGTGATGCAATTCGGAGGGAAATACCCATGGTGGGACAGGGAAAAAATCGAAGTGGAGCGCCCGTACCACTACAACGCTATCTCCCTTAAGATAGAGAAAAAAAGATAGGAAGCCGCTCCCATTTCCGAGAATGGTGATGGAGTGGCTTCCCTGTTTTGCTTGAGATGAGTTTAGTTTTACTTCTTCGGCGGGACGATGGCGTCCTTGCAGGCCTTGGCAACTCGCATCTTCACTACGGTCTTTGCCGGGATGTTGATCGCCTCGCCCGTTGCCGGATTTCTTCCCACGCGGGCTTTCCGTTTCACCAGGACGAGTTTGCCAATGCCGGGGAAGGTGAAGGCGCCTGCCTTCTTGGTTTCTGCGACAGCCAGGGCGGCCATCTCGTCAACGATGGCCCCAGCCATCTTCTTGGAGAGGTCGAACTTCTGTGCAACATAGGAGATGATCTGTGATTTGGTAAGCGGTTTCTTTACTGCCATAACTGTGCCCTCCTCAAATAAAAAAATTTATTTGTGAAGATTATACAAGATAGTTTCAAAAAAGCAAGTAAAAAATTTGAGTTTTCGTTAGGATGCCTCTTTTTTGACCTTTCCTCCGTGGGGTTCTGTGCTATCTCGATGCTCATTGAGGTCCCGTCGGATCTCCGACACATTTGCCTTTATTGAAAGGACCTCAGACTCCAGTCTCTGGAACCGTTCTTCTTCGGCCTGTTCGTGACGGTCAAGCTTCTCATTTACCATATTAAAAGCCTCAATCACCGTATCAAACTTCTCCTTGACGTCTTCAAGGACAATCTTCAGTTCATCCGACATGGCATCCCCTCCCGATTGTTACACTAACCTAAATCTTTCAAAACTCCTTGTCAACACCAAAATTTAAACACACCAAAATTTAAAAAATTTAAAAGGCCCGGTTCTGGATTTAAACGCCTAATTCAAGAGTTCAGCCCATTGGAAGATAGGGGGAGAAAATAGACAAGGATGCACCATTTGACTGAAAAATCAGTCGGAGAGGGGGGACTCGGAGGAATGGAAGCTTATAAGCTCTATCTATGGAGACTTGGGGTTACGTCGAGAGTGTATTGCATAAAAATGATTATTTTGTGCAGTACGAGTTAAATTTTATCCAAAACATAATATTTTTCCATTAATGTCAATCTTTTTATAATAAACGATCCCATTTTACACCCTTCCTAATTATTATCTGCTTATTTCCTACCCAGCCCCCCACCCTGCCTACTTTTGATTGTTCTGGAACAGGCCTGAGTTTTTTGATTGACTTTTTCAGAATTTTTCTCTTTAATGATCTAAACTCCTTATTGCTTTCCAGTGGAATTTGGCATTATAATTATTTGAGTCCTTCTGAACCTACTCGGGTGGGAAGGGGGGGAAATGACTGAAACAACCAAAATAATTCAAGCTTTATGTTACCTTTTGGCTAAAATTAAGAAAGCGGATAAGCTCACGCTCATTAAATTGTTGTTCCTTGCTGATAAATATCACCTCATCCGTTATGGGCGCACATTGACAAATGATGAATACTGGGCAATGAGGGTCGGACCCGTTGGAACAACAGCAAAGGATATTTTGAGTCTTGATTCAGACTTTTTAAACAGAAAAGAATATGAATATGCAAAGAGTAAACTAAAAAAAGTTGGTAAACATCAATTTGAAAAAGGAAGTACTTGCAACGTCGGTGAATTTGACAGGCTTTCGGAAACAGATATAGAAGCCCTTGATTTTATTCTGGAGAAATTTGGGAAAATGGGAGAAAAAGAACTTATCAAATACACCCACCAATACCCAGAATGGAAACGATACGAAAATCTATTTAAGCGAAATGAAACAAAAAGGGAAAAGATACAAACAGTCGAACTTTTATCCATCCTCAAAAATGATTACCTTGCCATGCCTCCTGATCACATAGAACAATCCAGGCGCATTCTCATGGGAGAATGTGATTAGGATGGACATTCCGTCTGAAGTTCTTTTACAAAGTATAAATGATTTTTGCATATTATTTTTCAAGGACACAACGCACAATAAAAATGCACACCCTCATTTTTACATAGCGTTTCCTATCAGAGACGACCAAAATCTGATTATCTGTATTCTTACCTCCCAAGTAGAATCCCAAAAGAATTATTACAGGAGGACAAACCCCAAGGCCATAAGGTCATTAATCCAGATAAGCAGAAATGACCTTTCATTTCTCAACAAAGATACTATCATTGATTGCAATCGCGCTGAGATGCTTTCCAAGGAGGAATTGAAAAAGAGGATTAATTCCAATCCTCCATTTCAAATAAAAGAAAGGAAGATTCCTTCATATTTGAAAAAAGAAATTTGCAGTGGAATTGTCCAAAGTCCTCTTATTCCTCCTTATCTGAAAAAACTCATCAAGAGAAAAACTCCGTACTGAGTCTCGCTAATTGCCCCTCTTTGAGAATCCAATAACGAAAATCCAATAACCCATAAAGCGTTTAATCCTTTTGGGTTTTACCCAAACATAGGTGGCCGGTTTGCGTCGGAATACGCAGCCTGGAGATCTTGAGTGAAAAATTCAGTCTACTTGAGGGCGCGGAAAGTTTCGTCGGGAAAATTAGGGAAACCTTTTTGATAAATGACACCCAGGCTTTTTCTTAAATTATACGAAACTAATTCATAATCTGATAAGCCCGTTGTCCATGTTCCACTAACTATAAATTGTTTCAAAAATGCCATCGTTGCCAATAGTTTTTTTAGGAGGGAAGTTAAAGCAGGGAAAGGGGAGGATCGCCGGAACGATGGACACCTATATGGACACTAACGAAAAAGAGGCTACGGCTTCAATGCCGTAACCTCTTGATTTTTTTGGAGCGGGCAACGGGGATCGAACCCGCGACCCTCGGCTTGGGAAGCCGATGCTCTACCAGCTGAGCTATGCCCGCACATTAGTCTTTTCGTCCAAAGTCTTTTAGTCGTATAGTGAATCCAATAGTGAATCTGACGACAACAATATAAGAAATTATTGAGCAATGGTCAAGGGTGTATTGAATAGTGTCTGTCCATAGACTAACTGTTTCCAACAAGGTTGTCATTCCGGCGAAAGCCGGAATCCAGGGTTCCTGGTGAAAACCAGGATCCAGTCTTTGAGAGGGTTCCCGATTTTCGTCGGGACGGCGTCTGGATGCCGGATCAAGTCCGGCATGACAGTAAAAGGAGTTTATGGACGGACTCTAAATAATCGTCAGTTCTCGAGGAAGATGGGTTAACACTTCCGCTCCCTGAGAGGTGGCGAGGATCATATCCTCGATCCGGACTCCCCCCCATTGCGGGATATAGACGCCCGGCTCGACAGTGAAGACCATTCCTTCCTGAATCAGCCCTTTATTTTCACCGTTTACAACAGGGTCTTCATGGACGGCGAGGCCAATTCCATGGCCCAACCCGTGACCGAAATAGTCTCCATAGCCCTTTTGCTTAATATGGTTTCTTGCTATTCCATCTATCTCACAGATGGGAATGCCAGGCCGTATGGCCTCTATTGCCAGGTCGTGGGCCTCTTTGACGATCTGATAGATATTTGACTGTTCCTGAGTCGGTTTTCCACAGACGAGGGTTCGCGTCTGGTCAGAGTGATAACCATGAGCCCTTAAACCGAAATCGATGAGAATGAAGTCTCCCTTATCGATTCTCTTTGCGCTTGCCCTTCCATGGGGCAGGGCGGATCTCTTCCCTGATGCGATGATGATATCAAAACCGGCCGCTTCAGCTCCGTTTTTCTTCATGAAGAACTCCATTTCAAGCGCGACATCCCTTTCAATTGCTCCCTCCTTTAGCATTCCCATCATATGAAAGAATGACTTTGTTGAGAGATCGATTGCCGCCCGGATGAGGGATAATTCCTGAGGGTCCTTGACTGCCCTTAAGTTTTTGATCTCATCATCCAGTGCGATGAACTCCACTTCGTTTCCCAATTTTTTTGTAAGGAATTGGAAGGATGAAAGAGCGAAAAAAGGACCTTCCACTCCCACCTTCTTCAGCTTCAAATCTGAGAAAAGAGATGCAATCCCCTCCAGTTTTTTTTTGTAATGGACAATCCGGGACTGCTTGACCTCCTCTTCCGCCTGCGTCCAGTAGCGTGAATCGGTCAGGAAGGAGGTCTCTTTACGGGCGAGGAGAAGGGCTCCGTCGCTGCCTGTAAAACCGCAGAAATAACGGATATTCTCAAGATTGGTAAAGAGAATTCCATCGAGTTGATTGAAATCGATGATTTCCCGAACAGACCGTTGCCTTTTATCAAAAAACGAGTTCTGCATCACCCTTTTTCCCTTTCACGAATATGAGCGAGCCACCTCTCAAGGAAGCGTATCTTCTCTTCCCTGGAGCGGGGAAGGGGTTGAGCAGAGGAATGCGAGGGGTTCATCTCTTGATCCAATTCACTCAACTTTCTCTGAATCTCCGGATCAGAGGGATCTTTATCATAAAGGATTTTATAGATACCGTATGCCTTCCGAAGATCACCCTGCTTGAGATAGACCTCAGCCAGAGTTTTGGTTGGGATTTGGTCCATGGATCGATCTCTCCTTGGTAAGGGCTTTATAAAAATTAGAGAATTATTGCTCGAATGTCAAGGTTTTTGAAAAAGGTTGTTGAAAAAGAGCTCTGGAAAACTACTTTTTGCTCAAGGGCTAAAAAAAACGAAGAAAATATTGACATGGAGGTGATTATCACATAATATTTAACGGCTAAAGTGAAGGAGGTTTTTATGGAAAAGAAATATCTCTTCTCACCCGGTCCAACCATGCTTCCGCCCGAAGTGCTCCTCAAGATGGCCGAACCGATCATGCACCACCGGGAGCCTGAGTTCGAAAAGATTTTTGCTGAGATCAGGGAAGGGTTAAAATACCTCTTCCAGACAAAGAACGAAGTATTGGTTTTGACCTCCTCCGGCACGGGCGCGATGGAAGGAGCGGTCTCCAACATCCTTTCCAGAGGGGACAAGGCCCTGGTCATCCGGGGAGGAAAGTTCGGGGAGAGATGGGGGGAGGTCTGCAATGCCTACGGGATTGAATTTATCCCCATCGATGTGGAGTGGGGAAGAGCGGTCGAGCCGGAATCAATTCGGAAGGCGCTGGAGTCCGATCCTGCGATCCGGGCGGTTTATACGCAGGCAAGCGAGACATCGACCGGCGTGAGGCATCCCATCCGGGAGATTTCGGAGATTGTAAAGAGATATGAAGACAAGGTGATCGTGGTCGATGCCATTACTGGCATTGGCGTCTTCGATATTCCGATGGATCAGTGGGGAATCGATGTCGTGGTGAGCGGGTCACAGAAGGCTTTGATGCTTCCTCCGGGACTTGCGTTTGCCTCGTTGAGTGAAAAGGCGTGGAGGCTGGTCGAAAGGTCGAATCTTCCAAAATTTTATTTTGACTTCAAAAAGGAGTTGAAATCGACGAAGAAGAATCAGAGCTCTTATACTCCGGCAATCTCCCTCTTTGTCGGGTTAAGGGAGTCGCTCAATATGATTCGGAAGGAAGGGCTGGCCCCCCTCTTTCTAAGACATGAAAAGCTGGCCAGGGCCACCCGTGAGGCCGCAAAGGCTTTGGGTCTCGGCCTCTATGCCCCGGATTCGCCGAGCAATGCGGTCACTGCCGTCAAGATCCCCGAGGGAATCGACGGAGAACGATTAAAAGACCTTTTCTTCGAGAGATTCGGGATTACGGTGGCAGAGGGCCAGGACCGCGCCAAGGGAAAGATCATCCGAATCGCCCATCTCGGATATTATGGAAGGCTGGACATGGTGATGGTCATCTCCGCTCTGGAGATGCTCCTGAAAGAGATGGGTTATCGGTTCGAACTGGGAGCGGGCGTGAGAAGACTGGAAGAGGTATTGATGGAGTTGTAATGGATTTCGGAGTGCGGAATGCGGCCTCCGGCTCAGAGAGATTGCGGAATCATTATTGGTCACATCGTGTGGGGTGAACTGTAATGGAGAAGATGATGAAGGTATTGGTCAGCGATCCGATGTCCCAGAAAGGACTGGAGGTTCTGGAACAAGCAAAGGGCTTGAAGTATGATGTCAAACCCGGTCTCTCACAGGAGGAGTTGAAGCAAATCATCGCCGAATACGATGCGATCATCATCCGGAGCGAGACGAAGATGAAGGCCGATGTCATTGAGGCAGGAAGCCGCCTGAGAGTGATCGGAAGGGCGGGGATCGGGCTGGACAATGTCGATATTCCTGCGGCGACCAAGAAGGGGATTGTGGTCATGAACACCCCCCAGGAGAATGCCATTGCCGCGGCAGAGCATACGATCGCCATGATGCTCTCCGTCTCAAGAAAGGTTCCTCAAGCTACAGCCTCGATGAGGGCGGGCAAATGGGAGAAAAAGAAGTTTATGGGGGTGGAGCTCTATCAAAAGACGCTCGGACTGATCGGCATCGGAGTCATCGGAACGATCGTTGTTGACCGCGCCAGGGGCTTGAAGATGAAGGTCATCGGCTACGATCCCTATCTTTCTCCGGAAGCAGCGGAGAAGAAAGGGGTTGAGCCGGTCTCCTTTGACGAACTCCTGAGCCGGTCAGATTTCATCAGCATCCACACTCCCATGACCGAAGAGACACGGAATCTGATCGATCAGAATGCCATTGCGAAGATGAGGAAAGGCGTCATCCTGATCAACTGCGCCCGGGGTGGAATCATCAACGAAAAGGACCTTTACGGGGCGATTAAAACGGGGAAGGTCGCGGGAGCCGCGCTCGATGTTTTTGAAAAAGAACCCGCGATTGGAAATCCTCTTCTGGAGCTGGAAGAAGTTGTCTGCACCCCTCACTTAGGAGCGTCGACAGAAGAGGCCCAGGAGAATGTGGCCATCGCCATATCCCGGCAGGTTGTCGATTATCTGATCAATGGTGAAATCCGAAATGCGGTCAATATCCCGGCTGTCAGCCCGGAAATCCTACTCTTCTTAAGGCCCTATCTGAGGCTGGGGGAGAAATTGGGAAGCTTTTTGGGACAGATTTCGAATTATGCCATTGAAGAAGTTCTGATCGAATACCACGGCGAAATCTTAGAATACGGGACGAAACCTATCACCATCTCTGTCCTGAAGGGACTGCTGACGCCGTTTGTGGGTGAGACGGTCAACTTTGTCAATGCTCCCATTATGGCCAGGGAGAGAGGGATCAGGGTGACGGAATCCATCAGTGAAGAGGCAGAGGACTTTGCCAGCCTGATCGCCCTGACCGTGCGGTCGAAAATGGAGCAGAACTATATCGCAGGAACACTCTTCGGAAGAAAGGAGTTGCGAATCGTCAAGCTGAACGATTTTTTCATTGAAGCTCTTCCGGAGGGATACATCCTCCTGGTAAATAATTATGACCGACCCGGAGTGATCGGCAATATCGGAACGGCGCTGGGAAGCCGGAATATCAATGTCGCCACCATGCAGTTCGGTCGCGATCGAATGGGAGGAATGGCGATCTCCCTTCTTCACCTCGATTCTCCTCTGCCTCCGGGCATGGTGGGTGAAATTTTGAGGTTGCCCAATATTATCTCGGTCCGCCAGATCGAGCTTTAATCAGTTAAACATTTTTGATAACGGGTCCGTCTCTTCCCATTCATTCGGGACAACCACGAACCATGGAAACGACCATACCCTGACGCTAACCCGATGCTTTTATTTTCAGATTAAACAGAAGGTGAATATGGCCAATATTGTGATTGTAGGCGCTCAATGGGGGGATGAAGGAAAGGGGAAAATCGTTGATCTGTTGACCCGGTATGCGGATATCGTTGTCCGTTTTCAAGGGGGGAATAATGCGGGTCACACGATCGTTCTTAAGGAAGAGAAGTTTGTTTTTCATCTGATTCCATCCGGCATCCTTTATGAGAATAAGCAGTGCATGATCGGAAGCGGGGTCGTCGTGGACCCGGCCGTATTGATCGAAGAGGTTAACGAATTAAAAAAGAGAGGACACTTAAAAGATGATTCGCAGTTGATGGTGAGCGAAGAGGCTCACTTGATCCTTCCTTACCACCGGAGGATCGATATCGCAAGAGACCGGGTCTTTAAGATTGGGACCACAGGCCGCGGAATCGGGCCTGCCTATGAAGACAAGGTGGCGCGTTACGGGATCCGTGTGGTTGATCTCATGGATGAGGAGGTTTTCCGGAAAAAGCTAACATCCAACCTCCTCCAGAAGAATGCCTATCTCTCGGAGGTGCTGAAGGAGGAAGGTTTCGAATTGTCGGAGATTTTTGATGAATTCCTCCGGTTTAGGAAACAGATTGAAAAGTATGTGAGGAATACCTCGCTCATCCTCTATGATGAAATTCAGAAGGGGAAACATATTCTCTTTGAAGGGGCGCAGGGAGCCCTCCTGGATGTGGATCACGGGACCTACCCCTATGTGACAGCTTCCAATACCGTGGCGGGAAATGCCTGCG
>JAGXSW010000067.1 GCA_018333715.1 Syntrophaceae bacterium
CCCCGCCTCGCAGCGACGCAGTTACCTTCGGCTACCAGGAGCGAGCATCTCCTGGAAGAGGACTCTCACCTCTTAGATCACACCTGCTTGCAGGCGCACGGATTCCTGCTTTCGCAGGAAAGACAACCTCAAGGGACGATCTATTTCATGTCTTTTTTCAAAAGGCTAAATTGATACGTTTATATTTTTTCAAGAGCAGGCATTCCCAACAGCTTGAGCGTATTACCCATCACTATCTGAAACGCCCTGACCAAGGAAAGCCTGAATGTCCGGAGGTTCTCATCCTGAAGATGAATGAACGGGGTTTGGACATCTGACTTGGGATCGGGATGCTCATAGAAGTTCGTGAAGGATGCGGCCAGATCAAAGGCATACTCCGTTAACTGTGACATCCTTAAGGTCTTGCCGGTCCTGACGACCGCGGAATTGAATCTCGAAAGAACTTCCATCAGATCCCTCTCCGTCTCCGTCAATTGGGGAGGAACAGACTCTTCCCCCCAATGAAAATCGATCTTTCGCTCTTCGGCCTTCCTCAAGATGCTGCAGGCACGTGCATGGGCATATTCGAGATAGATCCCTGTGTCTCCGGTTGTCTTCAGGGCTTCATCAAAGTCAAAGACGATCTGACTCTCAAGAGTGAATTTGAGAAGGTAATAACGGATGGCCGCAGAAGCCAGTGCACTGGCAACGCTCTCTTCGATGGGATGGCCTGCCTTCTCCACTACCTTCTTCTTCACCATCCCGATGAAATCCTTTGCCTTCACCCCTGTTCCGGAGCGGCCCGACATGGCCACGGATCTCTTCTCTTCCGTCTCCTCCGAACCTAAAACGCCGGCAGCCCGGGGAGAAAGGTTGACCACCTCATAGGCTAAATGAATCGATCGCCCCGCCTCTTTCTCAAAGCCGATCTTCCGGAGACATTCGCTCACCACCTCCTGGGGATAACTCTGTCTCACATCGATCACATTGATCACCCATTCCGCATTTCCAAATTGTTTTAAAAGGCGGTCTCTCGGTTGGCCATCCTTATCTGTTGTCCAGAGCTCTTCTCCGTTGGCCTGAGTTCCCCAGTTCTTGTACATAAAATCTTTCTTAAGGAGCCCGAACTTCCAGAGCTGGTAGGCAATATCCTTTCCCGTATAGGTAACGCTTCCGTTGGAGCGGACGAGTATCTTATCCAGGCTCTTTACCCCATCGCTCGTCTCCACAATGCCGCCAAGTGGAACAACCCAGCACCCTTTATTCGGCCCTTCTGTCTCAAATCGAAGCCCTCCCCTCCCCTTCAGGATTTCGAAAGTGGCTCCCCAGAAGCCCTGATGAATGATATCCGATTCCCAGTTGAGAAGATCGTAGAAGATGGAGAGTTGCGACACGGTCTCAAGATGGGATTGAACAATTCGGGCGGCCAGTTCTTTGGCAAAGGTGGCGACAGGAGGTTGCTCGCCCTCAATCTGATGGAGAATCTCCTCCCGCCTCTCCTTCAGGGCTGGATCCTTCTCAACCTCGCCCTGGAAACGGGCATAGAGGTCCCAGCAAAAATAGTCGAAGGGCTGATCCTTTGGAACTTTTTCCCATATCGATTGGATGTCGGATGCCCCTTCTTTTAAAAAGGGAGGATCGAGATAGAGGAGGGCTGTGACCACATCGACCACCTGAACCCCGGTGTCATCGATATAGTTGCAAACCTCTGTTGAATAGCCGAGCCATTTGAAAACTCTGGCAACCGTATCCCCCAGGACCGAATTGCGGAGGTGGCCAATATGCATGGCCTTGTTGGGATTGACGCTCGTATGTTCGACGAAGACCTTCTCTTTCTCCACCGTTTTGGGTCGCCCAAAGAGATCATCCTTCTCAAAAATTTCCGGAATCAACTCCTTTGCTAATTTCGGCCAATCAACTTTGAAATTGATATATCCGGGAGGAGTAAGCGTCACTTCCTGAATATAAGGAGGGGGATTCGCCTTCAGTTGTTCAACCGCTTCTCTTGCAATCTCCATCGGTGGACACCGCTTCTCTTTGGCAAGCGAGAGGCAGATGGCGCTCGAGAAATCCCCCATCTCTCTCTGAGGCGGTATATTGAGAGGAACTTCCTCCACCCTAAGAATATTCTTCAATGCCTCTGCCACCCCTTCTCTAATCATCTTCAGCCTTTCCGCCTCCGGTTTTTTCAATTATGATGAAGATGGGATGAAAAAGTCAACCCTTCAAGTCTTAAAATTGACACTGCAAAGTCAAAAAAGATATAATCCAAACAATTTTCGCGATGGGGCGTCACCCACGCCTGCGTGCCCTGCCTTCGCCGGAGCGGCTTCGCGCAGGCAGGCGAAACGCTTGCCCGAAACATTTTGGCAAAGAAAGGCACTCCGGCGTGCAGGCACGAACAATGAAAATTGCCAAGTCTTATCCTCCCCCTCGACGGGGGAGGATTGAGGTGGGGGTGACCATGGCATTCTCCTCCCCCCACCCCCGCCCTCTCCCGCCAGGGGAGAGGGAGATAATTGATGTTATTTTCTACTTAAAATCTGAAGAGGAGATTGTTATGCAAATCACGATGAAGAAATATGCCAATCGAATTGAGAAGAGCCAGGTCAATCCGCACCTTCGGTACGATGGAAAGAGAAGCGGACTCATCCTGGACCCCCAAAAAGAAAAAGTTCCCCTCCAGGTCTTAGGATTCGGGATTTATCAATTGAAATCCGACTTCATCACAAAGAACACAAAAGATAAGGAGATGGTCCTCGTTCCCCAGGATGGAAGATTTGAGGCAGAGATCAACGGAAAGAATTTCTCTGGGGAGAGAACCCATGGCCCTTTTTTTCCAGGTCCTGGCCGATCCAATGCCTCTGCTCTCTATGTTCCATCTAATGTCAGGTTAAAGATACGTGGGAGAGGAGAGATCGCCTTCTTCGAGGCTCCTGCCCTGAAGGAGAAACCCCCTTTCTTCTTATCGGGCGAAGATGTAAAAGTCATGTCGAGGGGAGATTGGATCTGGCGAAGGGATATTGTCCCCCTGATCAGCCCGAAGGATGCAAGCTCGAATCTTGTCGTCGGAGAGACCTATAGCCCTCCGGGTTTCTGGTCCGGAACGCCGCTCCACCAGCATGACAAAGATCAGCCCCAATCAGGCGAGTCAGACCATGAGGAGGTCTATTACCATCGTTTTAACTGGAAGAAGAACTCCGGAGACCTAATCGGGCCTTATGGAGTTCAAATCCTGATGGATGGGAAGAGGTTGATGAAAGCCTACCTGATCGGAGAGAAGAGTATTTTTGCCATTCCAGGAGGATGCCATCCTGTCGTTGCCTCTCCAGTTTCGGAACTCCTCTACCTCTGGGGATTGGCAGGTAAGGGGGAGGCGCTGGCAATGAGGGATATTCCTGAGTTCGTCCATCTTAAATCCTTCGAAGAGATTTTCAAAACCCTAAAGGAAGACCAAAAGATAAAGAACCTTTCAAAAGAGGATTTCAACGGGATATGTCAGCCCTACCCTTTCACAGTGGAGCAGAAAGATCTTTTAATCGCAATCCTGAGAGAAAAAGGATGTGACATTGCCTGAAACGAATCCGATTCCTGCCTTTGAGGAGATTTTAAAATTCGTTCAAGCCTTTCCCATAGACCCCCAAAAGGTCTATCCCCGGTCCGTCAGCTCAATGAACGGGTTGCTCTATGGAATGATTCGAACGGGCCAGGGGAAGAAGTTGATCGTCGTCGGTGAAAAGGAAACGCTCTTTAAAGATCCCTTTATTGGGAAAATCTTTCATCACGCCCCCTCGCTCAAGGTGTGCGATCTCTCCCTGGAAAATACCATCTCTTTAATGGAACTCTTTCCCTTTACCAGGCCGGTCTCCCTCCTGAATGACCCTTTAACTATCGGAACAGGAGATCGTCTCGGTCTGGCCACTCCCGGCCATATCCGGGGAGTCAGTAAATTCAGGGTTCGGCCTGTTCTGGCCCAGCAGTCTATCCGTGAAAATGGCCAGACCGGCAGAAATTTTAAAGAGGTCATCGCAGATGCGGCCTGGTCAGTCTTTCAGGAGAACTACCGGGAAGGTTATGGGGCGGACGCAGATCATCTGAAGTCTCTGGATGAGGTGGGGCTCGCTCTTGATGCGGGCGTCTCTATGATCACCCTCGATCTCTCTGAAAAATTGAATTTCGAAGCTTTTTCCATTCCGCAGGAAGTAATCGAACGAAGATTTAAGGAGGAGATCGACCCCGGCGATGCAAAAGTCTTCCTCCATCTCTTCCTGGATAAGGAATTTACATTCAGAGGATCCCGCGGTGACCTCTCCATCCGGTTTTCAGAGGAAGATGTTAAGAGGAATCTTCTCCTCTTCCATCAGGCCATCGACTTTTCCGAGGAGGTTTATGAAATCCTTCTCCAGCGTTCGGGTAGAAAACATCTCTTCGATTTTGAAATCTCCATGGACGAAATCCCCTTCCCCACCTCTCCGGAAACTCATCTCTTCCTGATGATCGCCCTCCGACACAGAGGGGTCCGAATCGATTCCCTTGCCCCCCGTTTTATCGGTGAGTTCCAGAAGGGGATTGATTACCGGGGAGACGTCACGTCCTTCAGGGGGCAGTTCTATCGTCATGTCCTCATCAGCCAGCATTACGGGAATTATAAGCTCTCCATCCACTCGGGAAGCGATAAGTTCTCGATCTTTCCGCATATCGGCGAGATGTCTCAGGGGAAAATCCATCTTAAGACAGCGGGGACGAGCTGGCTTGAAGCTGTCCGTCTCATCAGCCTGAAGGATCCTTCCCTCTACAGAGAGATGCATCTGCAGGCTTTATCCGCATTCAAGGAGGCTTCCAAGCATTATCAGGTGACTACGGACATCTGTTCTATCCCTCAAATTGAAGCCCTCTCTGACTCGGACCTTCCGGACTCCTCGACCAGAAAAACGCCAGACAGCTTCTGCACATCACCTATGGTTTTTTGCTTAAGAGCGAGTTAAGGGACAAGATTTTAAAGATTCTGATCCACTACGAGGAGGAATACGGATCCCTCCTTGGAAAGCATATTGACAAACATTTAGAGTATCTGGGAGCTGAAAGGAGAGAATGAATATGAAGGCCATCGCTCAAGAGACCATCAACCGTATCGTAGAATTGAGCCTTTCCGAAAGCCTTTCGCTTAAGGAAAGACCCCCTGTTCCGGATGACCATGTCGCCCATCTCATCTCCCTTGTCCAGTGGGGTCAGACCACCCTGGCTTCCGACCATCTCCTCTTTCCCGAAATCAATGGGAGGTTATCCGAAACCGTAGGAGGCCTCGTCAGAAAATTGAACCTTCTATTCTTCCTTGCCAGACCTGTCCTCCATGAACCGAATGAATCGTTGGGGAAAAAGATCCGTCTCAGGCAATACTCCTATGAGGTCATGCTGGAGATGGCGCTCAACTTTTACGGCCTTGAAAGCCGCTGGCTCGACGAGAATGAAAAAGCGGACTCCCTTGGCTACATTCTCAATGCTCTAAAGGAGTGGGAGCATCAAGAGAGAGAAGAAGGAAAAGGTTCGGTTGCAGAGGCCGTGATCGGGAAATGGCTCTCGAAGATGAAGAGGGTCCAGAAGGAAAGCAGCATGGCCGCCAAAACAGCTCTCCGGATCGAAGATGGAATCGATTTTAAGAAGAATCTCTTGGCCCAATTCCTGAAAAGAGCTGAAAATGAGATCAGGGAGAACATCTATTATCGGATGGTAAAAGATGGACTCTGTAAATTTGGTAATGACTATGCCATCGGTTTGAGATGGCTAAGGCATCTTGGCTTTGAGCAGGTCTCCACCAACCCTGTCCTGGCCGCAAGGGCTTATCAGGACGAACCTTCCCTAACTGCGCTCTTTCGCGACGGCGTCAAGCGGCATCCGGATTTTAAGCGCTGGTCCGCCAATCCCTCCCGATATGGAGAGGAGATCACGCTTTACGCAACCCTGCTCGCCCTCTGGGATAACCTCTATATCTTTCGTCCCCTCTTCTTCAATCTCCGTGAGACCTCCGGAGGCGGCGTTGTCAGTTTCCAGCTCAATCCCAATATTGCGCACCTCATTGAGGAGAGCATCCGGGACGTATTTACGGCCTTCTCTCTCGCCTCTGAAAACCTCTCCCTCTACGACCAGTATTTACTCGCAGGTTATCGGATGGACGGATGGAAAGGAAGGCCCAATCTCGTCATCAAGGTGGCGGCAACAACCCCTGTTGCCAGAGCCATCACCCGGACGATCAACTCCTTTGGCTTCGGATCAAATATCACGGTTGACTTCAGCGTCAGCCAGGAGGCCACACTGATCCTTGAGGAGATGGATGGAATGGCAGAGGCGATCCGGAAGGGTATTAGACCAACCCAGCTCTACATGACAAACATGGGCGGAAGGCTCGAAAGCCATCTGAGAGAGATAAAGCTGGAAGAACTCTTCAAGGAGTTGAAGGAGAAATTGGGCGAGGAAGAAGGTCTTAAGAGAATCCATCAACTCTCTGAAGCAAACGGGACAAAGGATAAGGTCTCTCAGGCAAAGTCATATGAGGAAAAGGTATGGGCTGCCACACGGTATGGACACGGCCAGAGAATGATCAATGAGCCAGTCTATGAAGCCCTAAAACCCATCGCCTCAAGAGAAACCCTTCAGAACTTGGAAGAAGCCATAGGAGCCTCCGGCACAATGGTGGCGAGAAGGGTCTGGTCGCTTTTCTTCTCCCAACCGAATCGGGAACGATGGATCATTCACTTAATGAAGAGAAAAGGAATAACGCAGGGTCAGGCCAAACTGATCATGGACCGCATCCATTATCTCCCGGCTTCTAAACGGAAGCCTTTTGATACCTACTGGACACTCTCTTCCCGAAACATGGTCCATACCGAATTTCCCGACCACCAGGAGAATGTGAGGAAGATGGCTCAAGAACCTCGGTTTGATTTGAATGAGTATGGGGAATCCATTTCGAATACTTTTCCAACCGGAGCGCTCGACCAACTCAATCAGATTGAAGATTTCAGGAAGGCCTATGAAATCAATCCCGAATTATCAGAAATCTTCAAAGAGGCTGGGATATCCGGGGACTTTGGCCTGGGAGGCCTCGCTCCTTCCGATTGGCCCGAGTTCGGCCCTGTGCAAAAAACGCTCTCCGAATTTAAAGGAGCTTATGATGCCTTTCAGAAAGAGATGGTCTCCTTGATCAAGAAGGCCCGTTCCATCCGGAAGAAAACTTAATGTGATAAATGCCGTGGCAGGGTTGGGTGCGCCTATCTGCTATTCCAGTGTGCGGGAAGCGGCCAAGACGGTAATGATGGAAATCTGGAATGCGAAAGAAGCCTTAAAAATCATTGAGAAAGAACGACCTACCGTTCTTCTTACCACTCCGGCCCAACTGGCTATGCTTCTGCAGGAACGCGACTTTGATAAGGATGACACCAACTCAATCCGGGTCGTTAATTGCGGCACCTCTCCGTTATCCTATGAGATTATTAGCCTGCTGTTGAGGGGGCCTGGTTTCAAAATCGTGCTGGTTTCGCTTACCGCTTTGGCCGGCGTCTGAGCCCTTTCCGGCGCTGTTGGAGGATACTTGATCGGACCGCTGGGACGGATTGAGCGTGTCGCCCTGACCGTCTCCGGACTCCTCCTCTTCTATGCCGGCACCTTTCAGGACCTCATCGGCGCCTCCATTCTGGGCCTGGTCCTTCTTTTGCAGGTGGTTCGAAAACGGATCAAAATCAGCATGGGATCAAGCGGACGAAGCGCTTGAAATCACCATATCCAGGCCTCTGCATTGCCGGCGCCATCGACCTTTCCCTATTGGCCGCGGGGACCGACCTTGCCGGCGGTCTTTTGGTTCTTGGGGCCCAGGTGATAGGGAGTAACCAAAGACAGGATTCTTTGAAATAGTGGCCGAACAAGAAATTGCATCCGGCATAAATTCAATCAAGGAGGAAGTTATAAGGAGGAGAACATTGAGAGACGCAGTCATCATCAGCGCTGTCCGTACCCCGGTTGGCAGGTACATGGGGGCTTTGAAAGATGCGCAGGCCTATGATCTGGCAGCTACTGCCCTGAAGATGGCCTTGAGGATTAAACGGAATCATGGAACTCTCTCTTCCTGTCGCACTAAACGGGGAAGGGCTGTAAAAAGGACCGCCCATCCAATCTGTTCTTCGGGAATTTTGAGGGTTCGTCCGACCATCTGTGAGTAAGCATTGAGTTGAGGGCGATGGCGGTCCAACTGTTCTTGAATCCAACTCTCTGCATCTTTATCGGGTCTGCCTGTTTTATAATCCACTAATAACCACATGTCTTCCATCCTCAGAAGCAGGTCAAAACGTCCCACACGAACTGTACGGTTGCCGTCAAAATCCTCCAGAGCCCATTCAACGTGAACCTCCCTGGCCGATTTGAGCAAGAAAAGAAAATCAGAATACTCCCAGGCCGTTAACGCCTCTTTTAGAACCTGATGGGCCATGCCCACGGTTTCCTTCAGAGGAATCCCTTCTCGTGCAAGGGCTGAGGTAATGGCCTCCGATTCGGGATGGGGTTGTCCCCTGGCAAGGGTTTCCAATATCCGGTGGATCACCACTCCTCTTGCCCTTGCATATCCTTCCTCCTCTTCTGCTCCAGGTTCGGTTGCCTGCGAGGTTTCATCTTCAATCCTGGAAGGACTGGTGACCTGATAGGGCAAGGGTTCCGGGTCAAAAGGCGGAACCATCCGCCCTGAAACAGGTTTTTTCCGTTCAACCCCTATCGATTGGGATGGCAGCGGGTTTTCGAGCAGCTTAAAATCATCTTCATCGGTTTTCATCATTTTCAGCAATGAAGAGAGGGGGGTTTTAAACTCATCTTCATCCCCATTTTTATGGGGGTTGCCCCTCCCACTCAGTGTCAGACTCTCCTTTGCGCGGGTCGCCGCCACATAGAAGAGCCTTCTGGCCTCGGCAAGAGTGCGCTGTTGCCCCAGATCTTTCAAGAGATAAGAACCAAGACGATCGAGGCCGGTTCTCCGGTCAGCCGTTGCCGCAACGAGAAAATGTCTCTCTTCTCCGGGAAGACGTTCCATTCGATAGGCAGGTTGCTCGCCCCGGCCCCCGCCAAGCGGATTGTAGTCTAAATGGACTGCAAAGACATGGTCAAATTCCAGTCCTTTGGCCTTGTGAATCGTCATCATCGAAACCTTTGAAAAAGCACCTTTCGGATCGGGCGGTGTATAGGCTTTTTCAAGGAGTCGATGAAGCTGAAGAAGGGCTTCCTCTCCCGGCATCCCCGAACAGAGATCCATTTGATCGAAAAAGGCCCTCGCATTCGAAACCCCGGCCGCGCCATAAAGAGCTGCCGTTTGGCAGGGACCATCCAAATCCTCCCACAACCTTGAGAGCGTTGACCTGTAAGATTCTCTGCCAAACATCTTTTGGGCCTCAGCAATGGCCTCATAAAATCCGGCCAGCTCGGGAGAAGCCGTCTTTTTGGAAAGAATCCTTTCGGACCAGAATCCACTATCATCCTTGAAATCCAAAAGGATCTCGATTGAAACCCTGAACCATGGGGCCCTCACCGCGCCTGCCCAGGCCACATCGTCGTATGGCCTGACCATGGCTGTAAAAAGATTCAAAAGGTGATGCACCTCTGGCCTTCGATTCATCGATTCCCCCTCTAAGAGGCGGAGTGGAACGCCAAGTTTCATGAAGGCCCTGACAAAGAGGGGAAGATGAGTGCGCGCAGGGATGAGAATGGCGATCGTCTCTTCGGGTCTTTCTCCATGAAGCATGGCCACTTCCGCTGCGACCCATTGAGCCTCTCTCTCAAGTGGAGAAAAGTTCCCATCTTTAGAATTCTTCTCGTCATAGAAAATAGCCGCTCTCGTCTGAATCGATTGACCGGATTTCTCTCTCGCAGGCTGGGATGAAGAAAATTGAACTTCGTCGTATTCTTTGCGCGGAGAGCCCATCACTTTTTCAAACAGCCTGTTCGCAAAATGGATAAGGCGCGGCCTGGACCTGAAGTTTGTCTCCAGAGTAAGCGGCCGGAGAGGAAGGGGAATCTCGCTATTTCGAGGCAACCCTTTCTCCTTCAATTCATAAAACAGACCTACCTCTGCCCGTCGGAAACGATAAATGGACTGTTTGGGGTCGCCCACGACAAAAACGCTTCGCCCATCTCCGGGTTCCCACCCTTCTGTCAATCTGCCCAGGATCTCGACCTGGATATCATTCATGTCCTGGGCCTCATCAATGAGGATGTGTTTGAGATGTTCATGTTGAAAGACGAGGCTCTCGCTCGGCCGTTCCGCATGATTCAATGCCCTGAGGGCAGCCATCTCAAGCTCCAGGTAATCCATCCCCTGAGTGCGAATGAGATCCTGAAGCCTTTTCATCGCTCCCCCTGCAAGGATCAGTATGTCTGTCAGCGCTTCTAATCCCAGGTTGTCTTCTTCAGGGTCCGGCCAATCTCTCACAAACCCTAAAAGTTTTACCAGATCTTTTGGCAATTGAAGAATAAATGTTGCGGAGGGGTGGTTTTTAAAATCCTTTGGGAATCCATCGGCAGTCGATACTCTTTTCCGAAGGGTTTTTGATTTCGTGAGAAAGACCTCGGAACCTCTCTTCCATTTAAGAATCTCTTCGAGCGTTTCACGAGGAACAGAGGCGGGGAAAGATTCACCAAACTCCACCCCTCCATCTCTCAAAGCCTCTTTGAGGCATGACCACTCTTTTTGAAATCGAATGAAGCTTTGATTCAATCGGTCCAGGAAATGACCTGCATAACCTTCAAGCCGACGATTCAGCTCTGATCGTAAGCCCTCCTGAGCTTTTTCTCCTGAAGAGAAAATTGGAAAATCCTTCAACCTATCCCGCCTTCTCAACAACTCCACAATCTGCCTTGAAAGAGCATCGGGATAGTTGTTGACTCCCGCCAGGCGGTTGATATAGGCATCCCTCTCCTCCTTTGAAACATTCTCTGACAGGATACTCTTTATGTACTGGTCAACCGCCCTTTGAAGCAGGGCCTCCTGGTCGATGTCGTTCAAAAGTTCCACACCGGGTGGAATCTCCGATTCAACAGGCCAACCCCTCGACAATGAGGCGCAGAAGCTATGGAAGGTCCCGATCTGCAGGGATTCGGAATGAAACAGGATCGCAGGATGTGTATGATGTTTTTTGAGGGCCTTCCTGGAGAGGGACAGGAGAAGCCCTTCCCAGGGAGCCACGGAAATGTTCTTCTTTGACTCCCTCACCTGATTGAGTTTCTGGACAATCCGGTTTTTCATTTCAACCGCTGCTTTTCGCGTATAGGTGACAGCAAGGATCTGACGGGGATGAGAGACCTTTGAAAGAAGAGCTAAATAGCGGGCAATGAGGAGATCTGTTTTGCCAGACCCGGCAGGAGCCTCCACAATGAAACTCCCTCCGGGATGAAGAGCCTCTTCCCGAATTTTTTGATCAGACGGTGAAAGGACCATAATAATGATCTACTCCTCTTCCCATGAACGGTCGCCTTCTTCCTCCCTCTTTTCATCAAGGCCGCAGAGGTTGGGGAAAGGACAATGCTTACAACCACCCTCGTTTTGTGGCGCAGAAGGCGGCGGCAAGGGATCCGGACTGTAAATCCCCTTCAAAGGCCCTTCAACTCTTTTACTCACCCCTTCGATCCATTTTTCTAAAAAATTGTCCCAGTCCACTTTCTCCAGCCCCCGCACTTTCACCTCTGAGACCCTCTTCAGGCAGATGTAACCCGCCTCAGTCCCGCCCCTCCAACCACCGGGGCAAGACAGGAGCCCTTTTTTAAGGGCAAGGAGATAAGCGGGTAACTGGGGCCTGACCATCCATTCCACCACTTCCTTGCTGTTTGGCGGATCGCCTGTTTTATAATCCCAGAGAGCCTTTCCCCTTTCCAGGTGGCTATCGATCCGGTCAAGTCGGCCCCTCAAGGAGATTCCCGTCTCTCCGATTGAGAGTCCCTCGAAAGACTCTTCAGCGGCTTCAAAGCGCCAACCTGCAAGACCCCTTTCCTGTTCTGCATCGAGCCAGGTTTTAAGCAGGCCTGGAAATGGATCATTCCCCAGAAGTCTCAAACGCTCCACCATCCAGAAAGGATCTTTCATCTTTTCGCCCAGGATGGCGTCAACCGTCTTCTCCAAAAATTCGAGGGCTTTGCCTTTTTCGTCCGGCCAATCAGGCGCCGCTTTTGCTAATCCTCGGGTGAATTCCCTCAGGATTTTGTGAATGACTTCTCCCCTCTCTCCGGGGTCGATCCCTATCTTCAGTTCTTCAAGGGGCGCCAGGGCCAGCAGATGTCCGGCAAAATATTTAAAAGGGCAAAGGAGCAGGTCCTCAAATTGGGTCACCCTCATCTGCCCTGTCAATGGAAAATTCACATATTCGGAAACTCTTTCTTTTGATTCCCTTGAAATGCAGTCCAGTCCCTTCAATCCTTCCCTGAGCCAGCGAGCCCTCAGCCACTCCATGGGAGGCCTCTTCCACAGGTCGACCGTATATTGAGAACCTTCTTGAGAGGACTCATCCGGTATCAATGGGCAAGGAAGGTAGGGAAAGTCTTCTCCTCTGGAGGCCGCACGGCTAAACGCAACATCAGGGGCGGAGGCGAGGAGGCAGGAGAGGTTTCGTTGGCCCGTCTCCCATTGCCTTTCGGCAGTGCCTTCTTCGATTTTACGAAGTTCATCGGGATCAAGAAAAGGCAGGGCACCCATCATCTGTGGCAGGGCGCGGCCGTGAGCTCCCACCACCCAGACTCGGTCAAAGGCCAAACCCCTCGATTCCACGAGATTAAGAATCTGAATGCCGGCGGTCTCAGGAGTTTTCTCGACGACCTCAATTCCCCGGGAGGCCGCATTCAACCAGGCCAGCACATCCTTTCCGCCCATCTCCAGATGTCCGGTTTCACTTTTCAAGTTTTCGACAATCATCAAAAGATGTTCTTTTGCTAAAGTGTCCGTCTCACACCTTAACAGGGGAAAACCAAGGTTCTTCCACAGATTCTCAAGCTCCTGAAGCCAAACCTTCAGCGGTTTTTTCTTATAAAAGCAGAGATTTTGAAGAGGCTGAACCGGACAACCGATATGGCTTAGACGGAAAAGAAGGTCTCCCAATGTCCTCGAATTTTCTTGACCCCAGAGTATGGATCTGACCGCCAGCTCCTGACCCTGCTTCATTCTCCTCGCATAGGGCGAAAAGAGAAGGGAAGATAAAAGTCTGTTCGGTTGAGGCTCATCTGGTAAACGCAAAGGTAACAGGGCTGTCTGAAAAAGGGGATGTTCTGAAAGTGGCGTCCCTCCCGCCAGGTTGTAACGAAGGGCATCAGGAGGCCTCTCTTCCCGGTCTGTCAGCTCCTCAAGGGATTGCTTGAAGAGTTTTAAATAATCAGGGTCAAGAAAGACCACTCCGAGTCGCTTCTGGTTATTGTTCCAACACTCAATCACTTCAGCGCAGACGGATTGACACTCCTGCTCCGGAGCGGCGTAGACGCGAACCCTTACGTTTTCGTCAGGACTCTTTGAGGCGCGGCAAAGGTTGATTTTCGACCTTTGAGATAGTGATTTGACGAGACTTTCTTCCATGGGCGAAAACTCGTTAAATCCGGCAAGGATGATATTTTCAGGAAGACTGATCCTTCCCTCTGCCAGGGCCTCCCCTGCCCTTTTCAAAATATTTCCCCAGGGGATATACCGATTCTTCTGAAGGAGATCCAGAAAATGTTCAGAAACCTCCCGTCTCCAGTCGGCGAGCATGTGCCCGCTTGGAGAACCCGCAAGGGGTTGCCCGGACTGCATCAACAGGTCGAAAGAATCCTGCAGTTCGAGATAAAGAAGGGGCCCTCGTCTCAGCCCCTCCATCCATTTCACTCCCTGGGTCGCCTCATCCCACAGGCGAAGCGCAGCCAATCTTGAGAGAGGCTGGAAAGGTTCCCATAGCGATTCATAAATATTCTTAACCCAACGGTTAAAGCCAAAGATGGCCGGGGTCCTCCATCCCTCTTCTTCTTTCTTGATCCTTGCCAGCCGGAAGCAATGGAGCAATCTTCGCGAAAGGCGCGAAGTCGCTGTGAGGACAAGTTCTCCTTTAAAAGCAGCTTCAACCAATGCTTGCTCAAATTCGAGGGCTGATGAAAATGTCTGGTCAGAAATCGCGGCCATCTTCTCCTAAACGTCCTTCGTTCGGTCCACTATACCACGATTAAACAATGTGTTCCACCAAGTTGTAAGCGCCTTTTTTCCCGTGACAGATACCCACGGAAATGCCAAATTCAGAGGGGCAGGCGAGAAAGATTTAGGCCCGCCTGCCCTGCCTGTCTCAAGGAAGGATATTCCACTTTCCACATTCTAAAAGGGGACCTCCCCCAGAAAGTGTCCTATGTTTTCATAAAGCTTGGACGGATTAATGGGACGTGAGGGAAAAGGGTGAGGAGTGGAACCTGTGGACAGTTGAATGTTTTTGACTGAAAAACTCAGTCAACCCACTAAGATACTCATTACGTTAGAAAATGATGAGTTCGTTAAGCGGTAACAAGGCCCGTATCGTTAATAAAAGGCTACGTTTATCGTCTTTTAATGCTTTTTTACGTAACCGTTACCGAATGACGAAACGGGCTTCGTAACCGTAACCTTACCCACAGACTATTTTCATGGTTTGTGAGTGGCCTAACGGCCATGGGCAATTACCACTATAATTGCGATCGCATTTTTAGTGGAAAATTAAAGGGATCAATAGGTGAGGGGAAAAGTGATGTGAGAGATGCGTGGAAACACGGGGAGCCTCGCTCACCAATAGCCAAATAGAAAACAACGTCCCGTCAGTCCTATAATCTCGATTTCAGAATTATTCAACTCAGTCAACAACGTTTCGCCCCTCAGAGATTTTCATTAATTTCCTTATCCGAAAAGCCCATTGCCTTCAGCCTTTTTCTCAGGAATTTGTTTTTTTCTTCTTTGGCCCTTCGGGCTCGCCCCATTTCTGCTATTGTGTCTAGCGAAGCAACGAAGCAACCCGGTTTTTGAGCATACAAGGATAAAGCAGTGATACCCATCCCGAAAGCAATGCCCGCCAAAAATGTTTTAACAACAGGCGACTTCATTTCTGCCTCCTCCCCTATTCTTGCTATGTTCCCGATGACACACGGAGTCTGTCTTTGGTTGAACGATTCTTTTGAAGGGAACCTGTAGCCGCTCCGAGTGAGACGGAGCGGTTTCCTCTCGCCCCTTGGGTGAGAAATCATTTCCGACCCGCCCGGCTAAGAACTTGCCTGTGGGCAGGTAAAATCACGCCACGATAAATCGGGACGGCTACATTTAGGATAATAAATCGCTCAATTTGGATATAATCTATCCTGGATATTGTCAATCAGCTTATTAAAATAATTCGGCGCTTTGGTTTCAAAAGTCATCTGCTCGCCGCTCGTGGGGTGTTTGAAGGAAATCGATTTTGAATGAAGCGCTAAACGCCTGTGCCCATCCCTGGGTTTACCATATTTACGATCGCCTACGATCGGATGTCCCTTATCGGCCATATGTACACGTATCTGATTCTTCCTGCCGGTCAAAAGATTAATTTCCAGCAGACTAAACTGCCTGGTCTCTTTAAGCACCTTATAACCAGTGTGCGCCAGCTTGCCTTTTGTGACATCCGTTGTGGAATAGACGACATAAGCCTTGTTCTCAGACAGGTATGAGGTAATGACTCCCTCTTTTTGGGCCAACTGACCATAAACCACCGCAACATATTTCTTTTCCGTGCCTTTCCACTGAGCCTGCAAATGTAACTTAACTTCTTCGCTTTTTGCGAATATCAGCACGCCGGATGTCCACTGGTCCAGCCTGTGAACAATGAAAATTCGATTTCGCGACTTTAGACAGCCTTTGCGCACATAATCGGTTAGAATGTAGTAAGCCGTCTTGAATTTGTTAGTCTCCGTCCCCACGGTCAATAGCCCCGCAGGCTTATCTACCACCAGGATATCTCTATCTTCGTAGAGTATTTCTAACCCTCTCGGCAGGTGTTTGGTGGTCGAATGTTTTTTCTTAAGCATTATGAGCGCTTTTCTATCTTGTGCAGTTTATAGCCTATAATTTAGCTTTGCCCCCAGGTCGTGACCATCGATCTTTATTGAGAGAACAAGTGTATTTCTAAAACAGGCAAATTGCGTGCCTATTACAGCAGATATTTCGGGTTAAAAAAATATTTCTAAAAGGTTTTTTTCCGAAATCCACAATCGCTGTGGAATGGTTGTGGAATCAGGCGCTCCTCTTCTTGATAGTAATGGCCCCGGCCATTTTGCCTAATAATTGGGCAGTCCTAACTAAATGGATTTATTCAAATAAAGACAATATTTGAAGGATTCGTTTCTACTTTTTCAGATACCGTTCCAGCGCCTGGTCGTTGAACTCCCCGCTGATAAAATCGCCATTGACGATCAGGGTAGGCGTTCCCATAACGGGAACCCTATTCCCGACAGCCATGTCCTCCATGACCTTTCTTCTCCCTATCCCCTTTTCCATCGCCGCCTGAAAAGCTCTCACATCGAAACCTTTCTCTTTCAGAATCTCTTCAACCTTTCTGATGACAACGCTCACATCTTCCCTGGTGATCATCTGGCCTTCAGGGGAGAAGAAAAAGTCGTGGATCAACCAGAAGGCTTCACCACTCAATACCTGGGCTGAGGCTGCAATCTCGGAGAGTTCGAAAGACCCCTGGAGAGATTTAAGTGGAAAGTGTTTAAAGACATACCGGATCGTTTGAGGATGCCTCTCCAGCATCTTCTCCATCTTTGCCCATGAGAGCTGGCAGTAGGAACACCGGAAATTTGAGAATTCGACGATCGTCACCCTTGCTCCCGGATTCCCCCGGATGGGGGATTTTTCGATCTCAAATTGATTCATATCAAATTTTCGGGGTCTTGTCTCTCCCGCCTCCCTGACGGCCACATTCTCGCCCTTGATGATGAGGGCTCCCAGGATGACCTTTTCACCGGCTTCATCCACATAGACGATGACAGGCATCTCCTTGTCCGGAGCCAGAACCAGTATCTTCACGGAGAAGAAACCTGCGAGAGGGCTCTTCTTCTTCTCGACAAACCTGACCTCCATCTCCTTCGGGATGCGCATATGGCTGCGTGCGGTTTCTATAGCGACCCGGACAATCTTATCCTCCTGGGCATCGCTTAACCGGGGAAAGATGAAGCAGGACAGGATGATGAGCATTAAGATAATTTTTTTCAAAAGTATTCCTCCTGAGCCAGAAATGAAGTATCACGCCTTTTTCTTGCGATACCTCTCTCTAACTTCTCGAACAACATAGGTAGGTTTGGGTTTTAGAAATCCATCCATAGAAATCGCAATACCCGGAAACTTTTCCTGTAGCTCTCGGTCCTCGGTCACACATGGGATTCCCATCTCCAGGGCTGATGCGATAAACTGCCCGTCATAGGCGGTGATTCCATATTGTGCAACGAGGTCGATCACTTTGGAGGCAGAAGGTTCGCATTCGTTCTCAACCAGGATCTTCGAAACCTTGTCCCAAATATCCAAAGCTTGTTCCGGCTTGATTTGTTTCGCTTTGATCGCGGTGGCCAGGATGTTCTGGAACTCGTATCGCCATAGGACAGGCACAATCCATACGGGATCCTTTTTTTCAACCTGCTCGGCCTTAGATGTCAGAGAGCTGGTCAAGTTTCGCGCCGTGACGATGTTCGAATCCACAACAATCATAGACGACCTTCTCGTTTAGCTCGATCGATAAATTCCGCTGTCAAGACCGTCCGGGTCTGCACCGGAGCCGGAAACCTCACCGGATGAAAACGCCGCATCCTCTCCTCAAAAATCACAATCGCCTGTTGAGTCATGGAACGACGGTTTCTTTCCGCTTCATGCTTTAACCACTCATGAACTTCACGGGGCACATCTTTTATCAACAAAGCGGGCATAACATACCTCCGATACCTTTTTGGTATAATAATACTATCACTCCGTTGATATGTCAATCCACTCAACATCCTTGTCCAATCTGTCAAGTTTCAAGACAATGTTCCCCTCCATTTACCCACTACTCAATCACTATATTGCAGGCCTGACCCCACAACCTTAATTCTGTTCAGTTAACCAAAAACCGTTCACCCTGAGCCTGTCGAAGGGTGGGAAATTGAAGCCGTTCATGCTTCGACAAGCTCAGCACGAACGGCTTATGTGAACAGCATTGGGATTAGATAACCTTTTTCAAAGAGTTAAAGTGTTACTGAAATTCCGCATTCCGAAATCCGAGTTCATCATTCAATCTCTCTTCTCAATTTCCGGATGGTCTCTCTGTAACTTGTGGTCTTGAAGATTCCTGTTCCCAGCACGAAGATGTCTCCGCCTGCCCTGGAAACCTCTCCGATATTCTCCAGTTTGATTCCCCCATCCACCTCTATCTCTACGGGATAGCGATTCCTGTCGATCGTCTTTCTCAACTGTTCGACCTTTTTTAGAACCTCCGGAATGAAGGCCTGCCCTCCGAACCCCGGGTTGACCGACATCAGAAGGACGAGGTCAATCTCATCGAGAACAGGAGAGAGTCTCTTCAGAGGGGTCGCAGGATTGAGCACTACCCCTGGCCTCACATTCAACTTACGAATCTTTCTTACCATCCGCCTCAGGTTGCGACAGACTTCGGCATGAATCGTGATCCAGGCGGACCCCGCCTGAGCAAAGGCTTCGATATATTGATCGGGTTCTTCGATCATCAGGTGGACATCAAGGGGAAGAGAGGTCAGTTTCCTCAAACCGGTCACCACCAGAGGTCCGATGGTAATATTGGGGACGAAATGTCCATCCATCACATCGACATGGATCAGATCAGCCCCTGCCCTCTCAACAGCCCGCACTTCCCGATCGAGTCGGCTGAAATCGGCAGATAGAATCGAAGGCGCTATCTTTTTCACTTAAACCTCCCTCAACGTGTTCTATAGCGAACGTCATAGGATTCTTGCCATTACGAGGAACGATGTAACGAAGCAATCCCATGAGATTGTCAGATTTCATTCGCATGTAAGTTCTATTGCGACTCATTTGTGACCTTCGCTATGATTTTGATACTTTAAAAAACAGAAGTTTTTTTCACTAAATTTCTCTCACCCCAGATAGTGTATTATTTCTTGTGCTGGATCAGTCAGAACCTTTAGAACGCTTGACTGAAAAATTCAGTCAACTACTACTTAACGACTCAATAATCTACATTTTGCAATTTGTAGGTTCAACTCTTTTACGGATGACCCAAAGGTGCAAATAATAAAAAATTGCTTTAAAATCTACATCCCGTTTTTCCGGCCTCATTATTGAATTTGAGGAATGATAAAATTACAGATGGAAGATTCTTTTTAGAATTGACTTGAGGGCATCTATCTCTTTGGTTTCTAATGTTCCTAACTTCCTTATAATAAGCCGCTTTTCTATCGTTGCCAGTTTACCAAGTCGAATATACGATTCCCCAAGAAGACCGCATTTCCCCCAATCACGAATTTTATAATCCCCTTCACTTTTATATTCTTGAGTCGTCACCCTTGCAACAAGGACATCTTGATCACCTGAATCATACAGGACAATCGCTGGTCTCTTTGATACTGCCTGAAAATCCGTGTGGGGAATTCGATAAGGACAATATCCCAAAATTTATAGGTTGTCATAAATGGCGTCTTTTTCTGAGTATCCTTTTAAAAATTGAGACATCGATAGTTGATCCCATGCCTTTTCATCCTCATCAAGCAGAAGCATAACCCTTATCTTAGAATCTGCTTTAAGCTTATCTTTTAGATCTTCGGGAAGGGAGAGATGTCCATCCGCCAGAATCTCGCCATAATATTCATAAGCTTTCATTCATTACCTCCAATTGAATTTTATTGAATTATATCACATTTTTGTATCTCTCTATAACAAAATTTCCACCACTAGTCCTCAGGCAAGGTTTTCTTTTATTCTCCTTAATCTTTTTCTACCCTATCCCATGCCTCGGATACCAGGCGGCGGGTGCGGTATTCGCCGAACCGCTTCACCTCCTTTTCTTCAAGGACGCGGAAGGTTTCGCCGGGGGATCGGGAAATTGATTTTTGAAGGTTTAAATCCATGGTATTTGGTCAAGAGCCCTGCGGTCGGGATAGACTCAGTTAAGCTACAACCAATTCCACTGGCAGAGGCTTATCAATGCCGACGGTCTTGCTGACATAGAGTTTTTCAATCCCGATCGTCTTTCCATTCTTGTCTTTCTTAAGGATAATTCCTTCTCCCGCCTCTTCGCACATGAATTCATCTTCAGGATTGCCGAACCATACATCAAGCGTATCAGATTCCTTATGATAGTAAACAACTACCTTGTCCATATCGAGTCTCCTTCCTTCACCTTATCGGTTGGATAAGCAGTGATTAAAAAGCCTTCCGGGCCAATGTGTTTGACAACTACACAATATAGTTTATCATACTGCTTATAGTAAAGAAAAACATCTTTATCGGTTTTGCTCTGCCTAATCTCATCCGGAAACTGCAGGGCCGTTTTCACTGTATCCTCCTTGCCTTTCATTACCGGATGCTTCATCGTAATAAGGTACTCCCAGTATCCAGTCGTTGTCCTGACTTCAACATTGAGAGGTGTTTTCGCTAATAAAAATGCTTTCTCATCAAAACTCATCACATGCTCCTCGCTTTATTATTATAATCCTTTTCCACTTGTCATACTATATTGAATCCCTCTCATAGGCTTATGGCTTTCAAGATGATCGCAAGGTCAACGCGAGAGTTTTTCTTACCTTCGCCGCTAATTTTGGGTGAGAATGGCATCTCCGAGTATATGAACGGTTTCGTTTTCTTGCTTTTCGAACTTTCGATTAACTTTCTTAAATGAAAGTAAACCGTCGAATGCAAATTGGATTCCTCAAGAATCCTACCACGTTCGTATTCTTTTTTAACTACCTTCAGCCAAATACGCCGCATCCATGAACCAATATGTTTCAGCATCTCCGTCATCTATTCTTCCTTTATCTAAATTTGCGTAAAATAGGAACCCGTCCCCAATTATTCCATTCTTGGATTGATCAAACTCGCCAATTCCATATCTAAGACCACTTTTTGTCCGCGAATAGTAAGAATCACGGGTTCAAGTGCCTGTGAGTTATATCTCGCAAGTTTTTCCGTCATAGGCTATCTTTTTCCTCTAAGATGTGAGAAAGTCGAATGAGGGTCAGGCAATCGTAATAAAGTATTTTTATGAATTTATGGATATCGCCTCTATCTTTTTCTTATCTCAAATCAAAAAGTTCCTTAAGTGCCTTTTCTAATGAGGAGAGGTCTTGGGGAGAGAGGCTTCCTAATGTTTTCAAGACGAGCCTCTTCTCAATAGTTGAGATAGCGGGTTTAACAGCAGATGATTTTAACAAGCCTGCGCTTTGCCAATTCTCTATCAAATATTCACCTATCCCAGTATGACCTCTCGTCTGGCCGGTAATCGCCATAATGACAATATCCTGAGAGGTATCGTTATACGTATCAGAGCTTATAATGACCGCAGGACGCTTTTTTGTGTTGGTCTGATCGCTAAAAGGGAAAGGCACCAGGACAACACCTCCTTTATTATACCCTGTCATAAACGGCATCCTCCTCATTGTCCCAAATTCTCTGAAAAGTTGGATTGGACAATTCCTGAGAAGACTTTGCAAGGAGGTCCCTTCTTTTTTTGCTTTCTAAGAATTGGATGAAGTCAAATACTTCCGCAAGGATATCCTCGGGCAATTTTTCGATCTCTTTTTTGATCAATTCCTTGATTATCATCTTGGTTACCTCCCAGAATGATCTGTTTAATTCATTTTCTCACATACCCTTCACTTTCTCAAGCCTCTAAACGTATTGCAATCATGAACAGAATCCCAATCACAAATGGTCATTTGGCTTCCAGTTTATATCCCAGGCCTCTATGTCGAGGGTTGGCTCCATTGGCTATCCTCCTTTCCTCAATCTGTCGATTTGGAATGGTATTGATTCCTTTCAAAAGGTGTTGGCGAAGGTCAAAGATATTCATTTGAATGAGTCCTCTTTACCGGAAGCCAAATTAATCTATTTACTTTTGTAGGAGTTTAGCAGATTGGGATAAAAAATCAACCCTTCGGCTATCCCTGGTCTAAAGCCCGTGGTTTGCTCAGGGTTGATACTGAGCGGCGCTTTTGACCCCGTCCTAAAGCGCGGGGTTTGGCCTGTCGAAGTATCAACAGATTTTCCTATTTTCAGCGCTTACTGAGGAGTTCATAATTGACAAGAAGTATTGTTCTGAAAATCTCCCCTCACCCCTCTCCTTCGACAAGCTCAGGATGGTGAGTCTCATCGAACCATTTGCCAAAGAGGGGGAAAGAAAGGGAGAACTTTTTATCTCTTTATCATTCTTGCTACAAAGAAACCATCCATTCCCTCCTTCGGAGGAAAGGTCTTGAGGTATCCGTTCTGGATAAATGAGTGGATTCCTTCAGATTTACCGTCGGCAGTAAATGCCGACGCTACATGATCCATTCGATCCAATTTAAATTCCGGATGCCCCTCCAAAAACTTTTCAACGACATCCTCATTCTCCTCATGAAAGACCGTGCAGGTGCTGTAGACGAGAACGCCTCCGCTCTTCACATACCCTGAGAGATTATCCAGAATCGCTAACTGCAGTTCACTCAATCGTTTTATATCCTTCTCTCCTTTTCTCCACTTCAAATCCGGGTTCTTCCGGAGCGTTCCGAAGCCGGAGCAGGGGACATCTGCGAGGACGCGATCAAATGTTATTCCCTCTAAAATAGGAAGAAGTTTAGTTGCGTCTCCCTTCAATGCCTTCACAATTTCTATCCCCAGTCTCTGGCACATCTCTTCAATGAAGACCAGCTTATCTCGTGTGAGGTCCAAGGCATAAATCTCTCCCTTATTCTCCATCCTTTGGGCGATGTGTGTTGTTTTTCCTCCGGGCGAGGCGCAACCATCCAGAATTTTTTCTCCAGCTTTCGGATCCAGAACAGATGTGACCAGTTGAGAAGCCTCATCCTGAATGATGAAAAAACCGTCGTTTAGAAAGGGCAGCTCAGAGGTGGGTGGAGGATCATCCAGTAGAATTCCTTCCAATGAAAAAGAGGCTGGAATCGCCTTCAATCCCTTTTTCCTCAGCTTCTCAATCAGTTCTTCCCTGCCCATCTTTAAGGTATTTGCCCGGAGGGTGAGCGGAGAAATCCGGTTATTGAATACACAGGCGTTCAATGTCTCCTCAATCCCCATCTCTTTGATCCACCGTTGGACCAGCCAGAGGGGATGGGAATGGATGACTGAGAGATGAAGGGCCGGGTCTTGATCGATTTCCGGATAGGGGATCTCTTCCTTTTTACGGATAAAGGAGCGGAGGATAGCATTGACAAAACCGCCCCCTCCTGAACCTCGATGCCTTTTGGCTAACTCGACCGATTCATTCACTGCCGCCGAAGCCGGGGTCCTGGTCAGGAACTCGATCTGGTAGAGTCCGAGGCGGAGGATGTTGAGCGTCTCCGGTTCGATTTTTTCGAGCGGAATCTTTGAGAGATGACGGATGGACCAGTCGAGTTTCTCCCTCCATCGGAGGACTCCATAGGTCAATTCTGTGAGGAACCCTCGATCGAGAGGAGTGAGGTGTCTGTATCTTTTAAAGGAGTCGCCTAAGAGGCGATCGGGATGGCAATCCGCTTTTTCCAGTTGATTCAGGAGTTCAAGACAGATCGCCCTTGGGGTCTTCTTTCTCAAAACCTGCCTGTTCTCGCCATCTCTTCAAGCCTGGCGATTCGTTTTCCGATGGGAGGATGCGTGCTGAACAGGGAGAGAACTCCTCCCCCGCTTAATGGATTGACGATGAACATATGGGCAGTCGATGGATTGGCCTCCATGGGAATCCGGTGGGCCGCCATGTCGAGCTTGCCAAGGGCCTTTGAAAGCGAGAGGGGATGGCTGAGGTGCGCTCCTCCTTCGTCGGCCAGGTACTCCCTTGATCTCGAAATCGCCATCTGAATGAGCATGGCGGAAACCGAGGCAACCATCGTGAAGAGGATGACGAAGAGGAAGTTCCCCCCTCCTCCGCCTCCTCCTTCTTCATCACTGGATCGTCCCCCGCCGAAGATCGCTCCCCAGCGCGCCATCGAAGCAAGCATGCTTATCGCGCCGGCAAGGGTTGCGGCGATTGTGCTGATGAGGATGTCCCGGTGTTTGATATGGGAGAGTTCATGTCCGATAACCCCTGTTAATTCCTCCTTCGACAGGATTCTCATCAGACCGTTTGTCACTGCCACAGCGGCATGTTCGGGGTTTCTTCCTGTGGCAAAAGCATTGGGCGTATCGTTCTCCATGAGATAGACCTTGGGCATCGGCATGGAAGCCTTGCTCGTCAATTCCGCAACGATCCGGTGAAGGTCGGGAGCCTCTTGCTGGGAAACCTCCTTCGCTCCATACATCTTGAGCACGATCTTATCGCTGAACCAGTAGGCGAAAAAGTTTATCAGAGCGGCAAATATAAAGGCATAAACCGCCCCGGTCTTCCCTCCTATGGCAGACCCCACAATAATGAAAAGACCGGTTAATACGAGCATTAAAAGGAATGTCTTAAAATAGTTCATCTCTTAGGAACCTCCTTTACGAGCCTTAATATAATGATTTCGAGTATATTTGTCAAATCGTAACAATTTAGCCGCTTTGAAAAAACTGATCTAATCCCCCTTTATCCCCCTTTGTCAAAAGGGGGAAATGTTTCTCCTCCCTTTGGCCTTTTTATCCCCGTAGACAATGGGGCCAAGGGAGGTGGCCTGCCTGCGCGGAGCCCCGCCTCCAGAAGCCTTGCGGAGGGCAGCCGCTTCGGCGAAGGCAGGGGAGGGATTTTAAAAAGTTTGTTTCAAACAGCTAAATTATTAAGTCAAATCGTCACGGGAGAAATCCGGGTTCAAGGAAGTCCAGCATCGCCTTCTTGACCTTTTGAATATCGGCCTTGGTGTTGATGCAGGGGCCGAATGGCCTTTCGTTGAGAATGCCGATCACCGGGATCGGATAGGTATCCTGGATGCCGCTCGTCAAATCGAGTTCGCAGGCCACCGCCACAATGGCTTCGGGTCTGTTTTCCACGATGATTCTCCTCGCCAGCGTCCCTCCGGTTGCCACCGAGATCTTCACCTGGTGCTGGTCAGCCAGTTCGATCAGGTCCTTGATCTCACACTTCCCGCATCCTTCGCAGTTCTTGATATTTCCGGTGATCTTGATCCGGCAGTCAAAATCCTGGATGCAATGCGGTAGCAGAAGAAGGAGTCGACCGGGCCTTGTCCGGTGATGGTTTGACCGGACGAGATGGTTGTTGAGCTCAATGAAGGACTGCTGAACCTTCTCCTTCGACACCCCTACAACTTTTCCCATCAGGATCATGAAGGGGAAAAGCACCTTTGCCACGATTCCCCTCAGTCTCTGGGAGAAGAGGATGTCTTTGCCACGGAGGACGGTGAAGATAAGGAGAAGCCCGCCGGAAAACATAAAGAATACGAAGACGGCAAGGATGAGGCTGTAGAGGAAGGGTAAAGAAGAATGCATATTCTTCAGCCCCACCAACGGAACATACCAGAGGAGAAAGGTGAGAAAAGAGAGAATCAGGCAGGTCAGGACCAGCAGTCCGATGAAGATTCTTTTTTTAGGCGTAGGGTCCAAAGTAACCTCTTTAGTTCGGAGTGATTAGTCGCATAGTCGATTAGTCTGTTAGTCGGATAGTTAAAGGCTATAAGACTATCTGACCATGGAACTTTCAGACTAATGATTCCGAACTCCGAAATCTAATGAAAAACTGTACCTATAGAGATGCGATGCCCTGAAAGGAAATCCCGGACTTTCATCCTTCTCTTTCCCTCTGGTTGAACTTCTCTGATCAGGATGGAGCCATCCCCGGTTTTGACCTCAATAAAATCTGACCCCACCCAGGTGACCGAACCCGGCTCGGCGCTTGATGCTCCTTTTCGGACTTCTACCCTATAGATCTTAAGCAGGCCATTCTCCCACCCCGTAAAGGCCCCCGGCCAGGGATTGAATGCACGGACCCTGAGATCGATCTCTTCTGCCGGCTTTTTCCAATCGATCCGGCCATCTTCTTTCTTCAGGGGAGGAGCATAGGTCGCCTTCGAATGGTCCTGCGGCAGAGGGGAGAGATCGGTTGTTTTCATCCTTTCCACTGTCTCCATCAGCAATCGGCCGCCCAGAGAGGATAGCTTCCCCTGAAGGGTCTCTCCGGTATCCTCCTTCTCTATCGGAATCTCAGCCTGCATCAGGATATCTCCGGTATCCATGCCCTCATCCATCAGCATCGTGGTGATACCCGTCTTTCTCTCTCCCTTGAGGATTGCCCAGGCAATGGGGGCCGCTCCTCGATACATGGGCAGAAGCGAGGCATGGACGTTGACTGCGCCGAATTTTGGAATCTCCAGAAGGGGCTTGGGCAAGATCTGACCGAATGCAACCACAACAAAGAGGTCAGGCGCAAGGCCCTTGACCGCCTCCAAAAAGAGCCCTTCCTTCACTTTTTCCGGTTGATACGGAGTGATTCCGAATTTGAGCGCAAGCTCCTTCACTGGAGAGGGACTCGTCTTTCGCCCTCTCCCCCTCTCCCGGTCCGGCCGTGTGACCACTGCCACAACCTCATCCTGCCCTTCAACAAGGTTTTGAAGGGCGGGAAGGGCAAAGGCTGGAGTTCCAAAAAAAACAATGCGCCAGGAAGATGCCATCATCCGTCTTCTTTCTTTCGTCTCTCCTTCTTCAACTTGTTCCGGTAGAGTTCCCTCTTGAGCCGGCTGATTCGATCGAGGATGAGCACTCCATTGATGTGATCGATCTCATGCTGAAGCGCAATGGCCAGTATTCCCTCCGCTGGGATCTCGATCTCCTTTCCCGCCGCAGAAAACCCTCTGACCAGAACCTTTTCCTTTCTCTTCAATTTTTCCGAACAATCGGGAACGCTCAGGCATCCCTCTTCATGTTCGATCTCACCCTCTTCAGAGATGACTTCGGGATTGATGATCGCGAAGAAGTCTTTTTCCTGATCGATGGGACTGACATCAACGACGATGACCCTCCGGGAAACGCCAACCTGGCAAGCGGCCAGTCCGATCCCATTCGCCTGATACATCGTCTCCGTCATATCCCGGATCAATTTTTTTACCTCCCCATCGATCCGGTCCACCTTCTCACATCGTTTTTTCAAAAGGGGATGGGGATATTTGAGGATCTCCAGAACAGCCACCTTCCCTACCTCCTCCGTTCTCTCTTTAAATAAAATAACATAAAAAGGGAGGTCAGGGCCAAAAAGATTCCTATCCCCTGAGAAGTGGAGAGAACCTCTCCGAAGAGAAACCCTCTCGGGTCATCTCTCAGAAATTCGATCATGAAGCGGATGGCTGAGTAGAGGAGGAGAAAAAGCCAGAAGATCTGGCCTTCGAAGGTCTTTCTTCTCCTCTTCCAGTCGAGAAAAAAGAAGATGGCAAGACTGCCAAGCGCCTCATAGAACTGCGTTGGATGGAGGCTGAAATTGAGACGGGCCAATGAGTTCGGATCGGTGAAGGTGATTCCCCAGGGAAGAGAGGTCTCCTGTCCGTAACAGCACCCCGCGAAGAAACAGCCTATCCTGCCGAAGAAGAGCCCCAGGGCGATGGAGGGCGAGAAAAGGTCGGCAAACTTCCACACCGGAAGCCGGTTCCACCTCAAATATCCAAATGAGACGGCAACGGCAAGGATGAGGCCTCCGTAAAAAACCAGCCCTCCCTCCCATATGCTGAAAATCTGAAAGGGATAATTGCGATAGTGCTCGAAGTTGACCAGAACAAAGAGCAACCTCGCCCCGATGATACCGGATAAGACGATACAGAAAATGAGATCAACCATTCTCTCAATGGGGATCCCCTCTTCCCGGCCTCTCCTGACAGCAAGAAAAAAGCCCAGGACAAAACCGACGGCGATGAAAAATCCGTAAGCGTAAATGTTCAAACTGCCCAGGCGAAAAAGGATGGGAAACATAAGTTAAGAGTTATGAGTTAAGAGTTATGAGTTAGTGTAGTGCATCCAACACTTCTTTACATTCATTTCAAAGGTGTCATTCCTGCCCCGATTTTCATCGGGATAAACTCCAGCAGGAATCCAGATTAGAAATACTGGATTCCCCCGTATCAAGTACGGGGCAGGCTTAGTCAAGCCCGGAATGACAATCAAAGGAAAGAGATTTATGATGCATTACATTAGCAGTGTTTTTATAAATCATGGAGAGGCCTTTAATCTTTTTTTGTCGTGGAACAACAGCTCAAAGGTCATCAGGCCGATGCCGATGGTGATGGCGGAATCCGCAATATTGAAAGCAGGCCAGTGGTATGAAAAAAGGTGAAAATCGAGGAAGTCAACCACCTCTGCGTATCGAATTCGGTCGATGAGATTTCCAATGGCTCCGCTCAGGATGAGGGAAAGGGACATCGAGAGGTTTCGCTCGTGTTCCTTCGCCTTATGGAAGAGGTAAAGGATCACCCCGACCGCAATCAGGGAGACCGTGATGAAGAAAATAGTTCCGATTCCTCCCCTTTCGCCTCCGAGGATTCCAAAGGCTCCACCGGTATTTCGCAGGTGGGTAAGGTTAAAGAATCCATCAATCACCTTAATGGAGTGATAGAGTGGAATTTTCCGCTGGGCTTCGTGCTTGGTGTACTGATCCAGCGCGATAATAAAAACAAGGCAAATCAACAGCACCCAATATTTACGTTTCATCTCTTTTGGCCCGATGGTCTATGCAGTCATTCCTTCAACTCTTCATCTGGTCTCATCGTTTTGTGATCGACCATATGACTATTAGACTATGCGACGATGAGACTACTTAAGCGCCTCCACACATCTCCCGCAGGCGATAGGATGTTCCGGATCTTTGCCGACGTTGACATCATAATTCCAGCATCGTTCGCACTTCTCCCCATCCGCACGAAGGATCTCGGCTCTCACTCCCTTCTCCTCCCGGCTCTCAACAGGGCGAAGGGTGACGGAGGAAACGATAAAGATCGACTTCAATTCTTTCTCATAGGACTTGAGGAATTGGAGCTCCTTCTCCGGAAGATGGAGATGAACCTGGGCATCGAGAGAAAGCCCGATCTTTTTCTCTTTGCGGGCTTCTTCCAGGGCCTTCATCACCACAGCGCGGATCTCCCAGATACGCTCCCATCTTTCGTTCAGCCCCTCATCTAAATATTCATTTTTGATTTCCGGAAAGACGGTGAGATGGACGCTTTCCGCCTTTCCTTCTCTTCCCGAGAGATGCTGCCATACTTCTTCTGCGGTAAAGGAGAGGATGGGAGCCATAAGCCGGGTCAGTGCGCTCAATATCTCATAAAGGGCAGTCTGGGCGGATCGGCGGCCGCGGGAATGGCTTGAAAACGTGTAGAGACGATCCTTCAGGATATCAAAATAGGTCGAGCTCATCTCAACGGCGCAGAAGTTCTGCACGCTGTGGTAGACGGTATGAAACTCAAACCGCTCATAGGCTTCCTTTACTCTTGAAATCAGTTTCTGGAGCCGGTGGAGAGCCCATCGGTCAATCTCATAGAGGTCCGGATAGGGGATCCGGTCTTTTTCGGGATCAAAATCGTAGAGGTTTCCAAGAAGGAACCGGTAGGTATTCCGGATACGGAAGTAGGAATCGGCCAACCGTTTCAGAATCTCGTCGGAAATCTTGATATCATCCTTATAATCCTCCGCTGAAACCCAGAGCCTCAGGACATCGGCCCCTAGCTTATTGATCACCTCTTCGGGAGCGATCACATTTCCTGCGGACTTGGACATCTTCTTGCCCTCTCCGTCCACGACAAACCCATGGGTGAGGACCGAACGATAGGGGGCATGGCCTCTTGTTCCAACAGAGGTGAGAAGGGAGCTATGAAACCACCCCCGGTGCTGATCGCTCCCTTCGAGGTAGAGACTTGCCGGAAACTGAAGCTCATCGCTATTCTCCAGGACAGCGGCGTACGACACTCCTGAATCAAACCAGACATCCAGGATATCCGTCTCCTTTATAAACTCGCTCCCTCCGCATCCGGAGCATCGGGTTCCTTCCGGCAAAAGACGGGCCGCCTCCTCATCAAACCAGACATCCGCTCCTCTTTTCTCAAAAAGTTTCGCCGCATATTCAATCGTCTCCTGAGTGGCCAGCGTCTGTTTGCAGGAGGAACAGTAGAAGACCGTGATGGGAATTCCCCAGGCCCTCTGCCTGGAAACGCACCAGTCCGGACGATTCTCGATCATCCCGTAGATCCGATCCCTGCCCCAGGGAGGAATCCAGATCACCTCATTGATCGATTTGAGGGCATTTCTCCTCAATCCTGTTTTCTCCATAGAGATAAACCACTGTTCGGTTGCCCGGAAGATGATGGGATCATTTGTCCGCCAGCAATGGGGATACGAATGAACCATCACCTCCTCTTTCAGGAGCGCTCCTGCTTCCGCCAGTTTCTTACTTACGGCGGAGTTGGCATCGAAGACGAACTGTCCCGCAAAGAAAGGGACATCCTTTGTAAACCGTCCGTCGTCATCCACGGGGCTGTAAATCTCAAGCCCGTATTGGACGCCGGTCTCATAGTCCTCCTGTCCGTGGCCGGGCGCTGTGTGAACGCATCCCGTGCCGGCATCAAGGGTGACATAGGGGGCGAGGATGATGATGGATTCTCGTTCATACAGGGGGTGCCTGGTTTTGAACCCTTCCAATCTTTTACCTGGAAACTTTTCCAGTACCTTGTAATTCCCAAGTCCAAACTTTTCCATCACTGTCTCGAGTAGGCCTTCGGCCAGGATATAAATCTCTTTCCCGATATCGACAGCCACATAAGTAAAGTCCGGATGCAGCGCAATAGCCAGATTGGCGGGAATCGTCCACGGCGTGGTCGTCCAGATGATGACAGAGACGGGCTTGCCCCCACCCCCGCCTGCCAAAGAATTTGTTCGGCGGG
>JAGXSW010000068.1 GCA_018333715.1 Syntrophaceae bacterium
AAAACCGGTGTCCAGTGTTTTTATAAGTGCTTGAGATTACTGGATTCCGGCTTTCGCCGGAATGACGATCGTTAGGATTTTTCGACTTTTTACGAGACCATCAAGTTATGACTCTACTCTTTTTGACCATTTGGAGGAGTTCGGGAGAAACTCGAAAAACCCAGAATGAAATTGTCAGGGAATATAAACGGATTTTCCGGCCTATGATATCTACAGAGATGATTTGACCGGTAAATTTTTATAACCAGTTGAATATATTTGCTTATGGATTGATTAAAGATTAGGCAAATCGTTAAAGAATTTGAAGGGCACGCCATTTTAAAACTGAAAACTTTAAGTTATCAACAGGGTTTAAACAAAAAATGTGGGAAATAAGTCTAACTAATTAAAATCATTTATTAAATAGAAAAGGGATCAGTTAGAGGAGGGCTTTAACTGATCCCAACCAGCGCATCAATTTGGGGTGAAACAAGGAGGTGATATGATTTGATGCACTGGCCAAATTAAATGTAACAGATAAAAGAAAAAATATCAAATTGTAAATTGTTTTTGGCACAGGATTTGCTGGTATTATTATATTATGAAGATTATTCTCCTTATTATTCTTCTCATCTTTATTTCAACTCCTGGATTCGCACAGATTTATAAATGGGTGGACGATAAAGGGGGCGTCCATTTTACGGATGATGTGACAAAAATTCCCGATAAATACAGACTTGAAACTGATAAAATTGGAGTGTCCGAAGAAAAAAGCGAAACCAAAATTGAAGGTGATCCATCCTCAAAGAGAAAGGAAGATGCTTATAAAGACCAATTAGGCAGGGGTGAGGAATACTGGAAGAATAGGGTTGAGGAATGGAAGATGAAATTGAGGACAGCCCAGGAAAAAATGGAGAGCACAAGAATAAAATATAATGAATTGACGGAAAGGTTTAATGATTCGAAAAGTTCCGCAGAGAGAAACCAACTCAGGAGAGAAAGAGATCAGGTCAAACAAGAGTTGGATCAATATAAAAGCCAATTTGAAGAAGCGAGGACAATGCTTGAAAAGAAGCTCCCTGAAGAAGCGGAGATATATAAGGCAAAGCAGGAGTGGATCAAACAGTGAAAAGATTTCATAGAAGCTAAAAAATGTATTCAACCATCCCAAAATGGCTAACTCTTTATTTTTAAAGTTATATTCATTTCCACAAACCATACTTCATAATTATTTAAGAAGAATCATTCAAATATTTGGGAATTGGTATCATTTTTGCGAATTGATGATTTAATCGACTTTGACCAAAAATGAGCGTTCATGTGGCAAGAAATTAGCCAATTCAACTTCAAATCGTTGATACCCAGAGAATGGCATTAAAAATGCATATATTTTATTTATAATGAAATTGGATATGAATAACCAAACGACAGAGAGGAAGATGGGGGTTCTTGCCGTCGAGAAAAGACGGTATCCAAGATATACCGCCGAATTTCCCCTGGACTATGCCCGGATCGATGACAAAGGAACTTATGGTGGAATGATCGCCAATGTGAGCGAAGGGGGATTGCTGGTCTACCTGCCTCAACGGATGGAGATGGGAACCGTATTAAAAATCGAAATCCTTTACGTTCAGGGGTTGGAATTTAACACGATCAAAGCTGTTGCGAAAATAGTTTGGTCTGATCTGGCGGCAAAAGAGAGCTACGGAGAGTATCGTTACGGTTTGCAATTCCTCCACATCGAAGAGAAGGAATTTGCCAGATTGATCAATTTGTTAAAGGAGATTGGTAAATGAAAAGATGATCCTCGGATCATCAACCGTCCCAGCCCATCCTATTTGCCATCCCGTGTTGTTTTACCTCGCCTTTTTTAGAAACATAAAAAATCACTTGAACTTTTTTAAAAAATTGTTAAGAATAGGAGTGTTTCTGGGGAGGGCAGGGGCGGGGGATTGCCTCTCCCTTTTTATAAGAATCCGGGACCGTTTCTAACATCAAACTGAATGCTGACAGAAAAGGCATGATGGTTCAATTTCATATGGAAGATGAAAAGTATCGGGTCATCCTCCATCGAATCGGAGGAAACACTGAAGAAGAGAAGGCCCGTTTCTGCGGGGTGGTTTCAGAAAATTATGGAATACCCCTGCCCCTGATGGAAAAGATCGCTGATCGCTGTCCCATTGTCATTAAAAAAGATCTCCCATTTAAAAAGGCGGAAATGTTAGCGATTGCTTTTAAATCCTCCGGAGCCTCTGTCTCAGTGGAAAAGAAGAGGAATCTCTCTCCTGTTTTCCTTGAATTCATGACCACAGGAACCTGCCGGTTGGGATTGGAATCATCCAATCTCCGGAAGTCTCCCGGAGGGGCATGGCAGGTATTCGGGAGGATTCAAAACATCTCCAGCGAAGAACTTCACGATGTCTGGGCTCTGATTCAACTCTTCGACGAATATGAAGAGTTGATCGCCTTCGAAGAGATTCCTCTCCCCATCAATCCCCTTTCTCCCAATGAATCCTCTCCTTTTAAGGCCATTTTTGAAGGGGAGCTTCCTGTGCAAAAAATTTCCATCGCTTTTAGGAACGCTTCAGGGAATCCACTCCCGGCAATGGATAAGAGGCAGAAGAGGGAATGGGTGGAAGTGAAGATAGCTGAAACCCGGGAAAAAAGCGGACCCCTTCCTTTGACCGAAATATCTGAAGAGGTTCTTCCCGCCTTTGAGCCTCAAATCTCTCTTATCCCCGAAGGGATTGAAGAGAAGCTCGAAAAAGAGGGGACGGAAGGGGCTTCGGTAGAAATCTCGCCGCCTGGGACAGAAGAGCTCCCTTTAACTTCAGATGAAGAAATAAAAAGCCCCGGAGAAGAGTTTGCCCTGAATTTCTTTGAAAAGGGCGGACCACAACAGGAGGAGAAGAAAGGAAAAGAAGAAGAGAGATTTGAAATTGTGACGGAAGAAGATCGCGCCCAGGAAGTGATTCGGGCTCTTATGGACGAAGGAACTCCCGATGAAGAGGATCTTCGTCTCGATTATCCCGCGGATGATCGAACAGAGGATATCCGCCGTATTGAACCGGACTTCCCCTTATACGAAAAAGGGGCGCCTGTTATGGGAGAAAAACCTGCGACTGTTGAAACAAAAACGGAGGGGGAAACTTTCCACTGCTCGTGGCTGGAAGATTTCAAAAAGGCCATTGAGGTCTATGGTCAAATGAATAGGGATCCCTTTTTATTCTGGTTTCAAGATCTCCAGAAGAAAGGGCAATTCGAGGATGCCTATCATTCCCTCTTAACCCTATTGATCTACGCCCGATTCAATCAAACTTATCCCTCGGACACCGCATTGGAAAATACCAAGAAGGTATTTCCTCTGATGCTCCAAACGGACCTGCCTCACGAGGAATTCCCTCCATTGGAGAGGGCTCTCTTCTTTCCGCCAGATGTGTGGAGAGACCTATACATCAGGGCCATCCCTAAACTTCAGGAAGTGTCTTTTCGAGTGATGGAGGGAAAAGGATGGGAAACGTCCGATCTGGATCGGTTGATTCGCATCATCCCTCACATGACTGCAAGAAATAGCCGTTGGGCCATTCGCGCCATCCATGACTGGATCCCGGGGGTCGTCCCCGATGTTTCAGATATGTCCATTGATATAAGTGAAGGCCTTTACCGGGTGGCTTCCCGATTAGGAGTGGTCAACCCGTTATTCGATTATTATCAGGGGAAAAATTCGACGGGTGATATGAGGATTCAATCCTTTGCCAGGGCGGCTTTTCCTGACGATCCGGGAAAAATCGAGGAACCGATGAGCCGGTTAGGAACAAAAGACGAAGGGGGAAATTGTTGGCCGACCGAACCCCAATGCCAGGATTGCCCCTTCGAGAGCTTCTGCCAAAAACTCTTTGTAGATTTTAACCCGGCAGAAAAAGGGATGATTCTTCGATAAGGGTGGAAAATCGGAGGAACCGGATGGAGAAGTCGAAATCGATGAAAGATAGAAGAAAATCCCAGAGAATGATGCTGGACTTACCCCTTGAATACCGTGTGATGGATGCGCCTTATGCCCACGGAGGATTGATGGTCAATGCGAGCGAATTGGGCATCCTTGTCCAATCCGTGAAAAACCTCCCCATTGGGACAAAATTAAATGTAGCGGTCTTATTCCCCAAAGGCTTCGAATTGGCCAACTTTGAAGTTCTGGCCGAGATCCTCTGGAAGGACCTCCATTGGGAGGAGGATTGGGAGGGGTACCAGTATGGGTTAAGATTCCTGCAGATTCTCGCTAACGAGCATTGGAAATTGAAACAGCTTTTGAACGGCCAATTCCATTTGGAGGAGGTCCAACGAAATTATCGGTAAGGGCAGGGGGAGAGGATGACAGAGAAAAAGGAGGGAAAGCCTCGCATCGGGATTGCCAACATTGAAAGAAGAAAGTATCCGCGCTTTTCAATCGACCTGCCGATCGAATATTATCCGATCAGCTCTCCCGACAGTCATATCGGCCGGGCGCTCAATGCGAGCGAGGGGGGATTGCTGGTTTACCTCCCGGAAAAGATGAAGGTTGGCCAACACCTCGGTTTGAAGCTCTTCTTCCACTCCGGTTCCCAGATGAATATCATCGAGATGACAGGGGAAGTGATCTGGATTGATATCCACCTCGAGATGAACTGGGGGGATTATCGGACGGGTTTGAAGTTGATTGATATTTCTCCCGAAAATCTGCAGCGGCTGAAAGACTTCCTGCTCTCCCTTACAAATTAAACCCCATTTTTTTACTTGTCCGAATCTTCTTGTCAAAAGCAAAAAGAGGGATTATAATTTTTTACAAAGGAGTGGAACAATGAGTGGAAAAAGCAGCTTTCCATACCGCAAATTTGACAGGAAGCCTCACCCCCATATCGTCAAACAGATATTAGAGGATGAGGAGCTGGTCGAGATGATGAAGGAGATGCTCGTTAAGGAAGGCAAACCCTGTCCTTTTTGCCACCGAAAACTAAAGGACGAGGTTAAGGCCAGGGAAATATGGTAATAAAAAGTTTTATAATGGCCGATCCATCAACCGCTCATTCCCTACATATTTTCGTCAGGAAATTCCCTGGTAAAAGAGAATTTTAAAGGATTGAGCATAAACATTTTTGCTGAATCTTTTACGGCGTTTGAAGGTTTATCTTCTATTCGTGAGAAAATATCAACCGTTATAGTGAAAGGAAGTGAAACGGAAAAAATTCCCAATCCCGCGATCGCAGCGACAACCCCTAATGGCCTCGCAACCATTAAATCAATCGTATTCCATTGGTCTGTAATCGGATCATCCTTTTTCCATCTATCCCATGCCAATGCATTCGGATAAATACTCCCGGCAATCATTGCGGAAATCAGAATTAATAAGAATGCTTTTTTATATCTCTTCATGGGGCCCTCCTTTTTGGTTTTATCAGATATGATTCTATCAGAAGCAGATGCCTTTGTCAATCATTCCAAGCGAATAGATCAGTCATCGGAAAATAAGAGAGAAGGTAAAAGTTATCGGAAGGTTTTCATCCACCAGACAGAAATGATTTTGGCGATGAATAACTTGCTGATCAGGAGATGGATCTTCAAAAGATAAAGGCTGGCCAGCGTTTCTTCCTTGGTTATTCTAAACATCCATCAAGACCTCTTAAACTCGAACCAGTGAAATGGTAAGGAGAATGGTCATAAACTCTGACCCTAGCGGGAGCAAGGGTTGATTTAAAAAGAGAGAGGAGGAAAAGAGAGATGATTGTCTGAATCATATGCATCGATTGAATCATATAAAATATGAATGCAATAATTTTGCCAATTCTCGAAATATAATATAACTGACTGAAACCATTTGAAAATACGGATAATTTAAACTTAAATTTTTTTAAGTTTAAATGCAAAGAGTGACATAGATTGTCAATGGATTGAAAAAGGGTCAGCTCTGGAACTCGCTCATTTCTCGTTTTTAAAGATAAGGTTTGGGGAATGGGATGAATTTTTGAAATTTGAAAAAACGCTTGACAACAGGCAAGAAAATCGTTATTAACCTTAAAATTCAACAGGAATCACAGGCTATCCTCATAAGCGATGGAATGGACATTACTTCTCAACTCGACTTTTGAACCTTTGAGGGTGGTGACCTGGAAAAAGGCAATCATTATGGTCATGCTTGGCAAGGTGGAAGTGATCGAAGAGTATGAGCGGGCCATCAGGGGAATCAGGGTCTCGATCCATCTTCCGGCTGTCATTCGTTTGCACCGGTTTATCAGAAGAAAAACGCCCATCGTTAAATTTTCCAGGCAAAATTTGTATGTTCGGGACAGAGGGGTATGTCAATATTGCGGGACCCCTTTCGAGCATAAAGAGTTGACCTATGATCATGTCGTTCCCCGCTCCAAAGGCGGGCAAACGGAATGGACAAATGTGGTAACCTGTTGCGCCGCTTGTAACCTCAGAAAGGGAGGGAGAACGCCGGAAGAGGCGGGCATGCCCCTGATCAAAAAGCCTAAAGCCCCCATCTGGATTCCCCTATTGACCAAGAGTCTCGGGATCGATGAAACTCCTTCTTCCTGGAGGGACTATCTCTACCTTAATCGGGAATTGTCACTATAAAGTTAAAAAACTAACCCATGCTCTCCCGACACACCAGAGGGAAAGGCCATGAAATATCTTTGGGCTCCTTGGAGAATGAATTACATTTTGAAACACAAAGAAAAGGAATGCATCTTCTGCCTTAAACCGAGTCGTGAGAGAGACAGAGAAAATCTCATCCTGTATCGAGGGAAGCGCGCCTTTGTGATGATGAACAGATATCCTTACAATAATGGGCATCTGATGATCGTTCCACATCGGCACTGCCTCGATCTGGAATCCTTAAACCATCTCGAGTCGAAAGAACTCTTTGAACTATTAAAGGTTTCCATCAGAGCATTAAAGCTCTCTCTCTCCCCGCAAGGTTTCAATATTGGCGTCAATATAGGAAAGGTCGGGGGAGCCGGCGAGGGCCACATCCATTTTCATATCGTTCCCCGCTGGGCAGGGGACACCAATTTTATGCCGATCTTGGGAGAGACGAAGATCGTTCCGGAGTATCTTTCAAGCACTTACCAGAGACTTCATTCTTCGTTTGTCAATCATCTGAAAAAAAGAACGAGGCAGAAAGGAGGGGGAAAAAAGTGAAATGGTTAAAAACGCTTCTGATCATGATCATCTTCATCCTTGTCATCCTGTTCTCCCTTCAAAACAGGGAGGAGGTGGGCCTCCGATTTGGCCTTTATCCCATCCAGGACCGGTTTTGGGAGGTTCCAAAACTTCCCCTCTTTTTAATCATCCTCTGTTCCGTCTTCGTGGGAGTGTTGATCGGGGGAATCGGAGACCTTTACCAGAGGTTTCAACTTAAAAAATCACTTCGCCAAAATGAGAAAATGATTGAGAGATTGAGCAGGGAGGTGGAGACGCTTCGGGGCTCAGGGATGGAGCAACCCTCATATCTTAAAAGAGACGTTTGATCTTTTTAAACCCCCAGAAAAAGGGTCTCCTCGTCAAAATTATTCTCTTGCAATTAAGATAAAATTGTAGTATATTTTTTTTACAGAATCGGGTCTGCTGAAAAAGCGGGCTTTTTGCCCGCTTTTTTTTTAGGACGGCCCTTTAAAAGGGAAAGCAGGATGTCAGGGGAGATTATCGACCGGGTGATGAAAATCATCGGCCCCATCCTTTTAGATGAAGGGATGGAATGTGTGGATCTGGAATACCGGAGGGAGGCAAGAGGATGGGTCTTGCGCCTTTACATCGATAAAGAGGGAGGGGTCACGCTCGACGATTGCGCCAGAATCAATCAGCAAGTGGGAAGAACATTAGATGTGGAAAACCCCATTGACACCCCTTATCATTTGGAGGTCTCTTCTCCCGGTTTGACACGACCCCTAAAGACCCAAAGAGATTTCGTGAAATATCAGAATCGTCTGGTCAAGATCAAGACCGCTGAACCCATCGGGAACCAACGACAGTTTAGGGGAAGACTTTTAAGGGTCGTCACTGAAGGGATTGAGATCGAAATGGATGGAAAGGCATTTCATATTCCTTTTCAAAACATAGCAAAGGCACGTTTAGAATTGGAGTTTTAAGAAGGAGAAGTCAACCATGCCAACCAATCTAAATTTTGTGATTGACCAGGTGGGAAAGGACAAAGGGATCGACCGGAAGGTGATCATCGAAGCGCTGGAACAAGCCGTGCTGACCGCCTCCAGAAAAAAATACGGTCAACAAGGGGAGATCGAAGTTCGCTATAACGAAGAAATTGGAGAGGTGGAGTTATTTCAATTTAAACAGGTCGTAGAAGAGGCGCTCGACCCCTCGACGGAAATCTCAATTGAAGAGGCCAGGGAACTGGACAGCGAGGCGCAGGCTGGGGACAGCCTGGGCGTCAAACTCAATACCGATTTTGGCCGAATCGGCGCCCAGACGGCAAAACAGGTGATCATCCAGAAGGTTCGCGATGCTGAAAGGGATAATGTTTATAATGAGTTTAAAGACCGCAAAGGAGATCTCGTTAGCGGAACGGTCCAGAGGATGGAGAAAGGGAATCTCTACATCAATATCGGAAGGGCGGAAGCCGTCCTTTTATCGAAAGAACAAATTCCCGGCGAGGTCTACCGGCAGGGAGAACGGATCAGGGCCTATATCCTTGATGTCCAGAAGAATGCCAAGGGACCCCAGGTCTTTCTCTCCAGAACTCATCCGGGATTTCTCATCAAACTTTTCGAAATGGAGGTGCCGGAAATCTCCGAAGGGGTGATCAAGATTATCAGCGCGGCTCGGGAGCCGGGAGAGAGGGCAAAGATCTCCGTCTACAGTTCAAACCGTGATGTTGATCCTGTCGGCGCCTGTGTGGGCATGAAAGGTTCCAGGGTTCAAAATGTGGTTCAGGAACTCCGCGGGGAAAGGATCGATATTATCCCGTGGTCCCAGGATCAGGCCAAATATGTTTGCAATGCACTCGCCCCTGCCAAAGTCTCAAGAGTTTACATCGATGAGGAAAACCGTCATATGGAGGTGGTGGTTGCGGATGACCAGCTTTCTCTCTCTATTGGGAAGAAAGGGCAAAATGTTCGTTTGACCTCCAAATTAACAGGATGGAAGATCGATATCAAGAGTGAATCAAAGATGGAAAAGATTTCCGGCGAGATTCTGGAGAGCTTTAAGAGCCTTCCGCATATCGGGGATGTGGGAAGCCGCGTCCTTTATAATGAAGGGTTTCGGTCCCTCCAGGAGCTGGGGGAGGCTGATCCTGAAGAATTGGCCAAGGTTCTAGGAACCGAGAAGGGGAAGGCGGCCGAAATTGTTCAAATCGCATTACGGATGGCTCAGACGAAAGGGGTTGAAGAAGGCCTCCCGGGATCCCCGCAGCCGGTCGAAGAACCTGGCCTCGATCCTGTCGAGAGGATAGAAGGGGTCGGAGAGAAACTTGCGGAAATCCTGAAAGACCATGGATTTCATAACATCAGGGACATTCTGAAGTCAGACGTGGAAAAACTTTCCGGCCTCCCGGGAATTGGCGCGAAAAAGGCGGACAAATTGATCCGCTCAGCGAAACAATTTGTCGAAGGCAATCGCCCATGAGCCGAAAGGGACATGTCCCGATTCGCATGTGTATGGGATGCAGAAAGAGAAGGAAGAAAGAGGAGATGATTCGATTCACCCGGACTGCCGGAGGCGAGGCCCCGGCTCCCGGTGGAAAGAATCAGGACGGGAGAGGGCTTTATCTCTGCCCCGATGCATCCTGTTTAAAGGCGGCAAAGAAGAAGCGCCGTTTAGAGCCATTTAAAGATAATTGCAAAATGCAAATTGAAAAATGAAAAATTAGCAATGCCTCAGTTACGGGTTCAAGTAATGCAAATGTACCCATATACCCCTCTTTGGAAAAGAGGGGCTAGGGGAGATTTTCCTATCATAATTTTAAAATCCCCCTTTATCCCCCTTTGCCAAAGGGGGATAAAAATACCCATAACTGAGGGATTACAAAAATTAACAATCAATGCTAATTTTGCAATGCTAATTTTATAATTTGCATTGATCTTTTGAAAAGGGTTAATTTGAAGGAGGAAGCGGAATGGCGAAAGTAAAAGTCCTCGACCTTGCAGGCGAAGTTGGGGTAGGGGACGATAAGCTGCTTCAGAAATTGAAACGGATGGGATTGAAAGTTAAGGATAAAAAGCCTGAGGTTTCCGAAAAGGCCGCCCCCCTCTCTGATGAGAAGATCATTGAAAAAGACGCTGAAAAAGAGGTGGTCGAGAAGCGGGTCAAGCCCACGGTCATCCGAAGAAGGACGAGAAGTCTTGAGATCCCAACGCCTCCTTCCCCTCCCCCTATCTCTTTAGCGCCCGAGGTTGTTCTTCCAAAAGAAGAAATAAAACATGAAGTGACTCCTCCTAAATTGGAAGCAAAGACCCCGAAGAAAGTGGAGAAAAGGGAAGTGAAGGAGGGGAAACCCTCTCAAATAACCCCGGGGATAGAGAAGAAATCGGAGGAGATCATCGAGATAAAAGCCAAGGCCAAAGAGACTGTTTCACCCAAAACGCCCGCTGGAACGGCCCCGCCGAGAGCCGTGCCCAAAGAGGGCGTGAAGGGGCCAGGGAAGGCCGCGGAAGAGGTAAAACAGAAGGAAGCGCCCGCCAAAAAGTTGGAAACAAAATTTCCCACGAAAGAAGAGATTCTCCTTCAAGCGAAGAAAAAAGGATTCGTAAAGAAACGAAGGATGATCGAAGAAAGGATGGTGCAAGAGGAAGATTTTATAGAAGATAAAAAACAAGGAAAAGAGGAAGAGACGCCGGTTCGACATTTTAAGCCTTTTAAGAAGAAGCTCGTCCTGAAGTCACCCAGAAAAACGGAGATCACCGTCCCCAAACCCATCAAAAGAATCATCCGGATTGCTGAGGTCATCTCGGTCGGCGACCTTGCCAAAAGGATGGGCGTAAAAGGAGGGGATTTAATAAAAAAATTGATGGATATCGGCGTCATGGTCACGATCAACCAGATGATGGATGCAGATGTAGCTTCCCTGGCGGCCATTGAGTTCGGATATGAAGTGGAACGCGTTTCCATCGAACGTCAGGAGTTTCTCGAAAGGAAGGAGGATCGACCTGAAGAATTAAAAACCAGACCGCCCGTGGTCACGATTATGGGCCATGTCGATCATGGCAAGACCATGCTTCTGGACGCCATCCGTAAGACGAATGTGGTGGAAGGAGAGGCTGGCGGAATCACCCAGCATATTGGCGCCTATAATGTCCAGCTTGAGCATGGGCATGTCGTTTTTATCGACACCCCCGGTCATGAGGCATTTACTGCGATGAGGGCCAGAGGAGCCCAGGTGACCGATGTGGTTGTCCTGGTGGTCGCTGCGGACGATGGGGTCATGCCGCAGACCAAAGAGGCCATCGACCACGCCAGAGCGGCCAATGTTCCCATCCTCGTCGCCATCAACAAAATTGATAAACAGAATGCCAATCCCGAAAAGGTGAGAAAAGAGATGTCAGAATATGGATTGGCCCCTGAACAATGGGGAGGCAGCACGCTTTATGCCGAAATATCCGCCAAACAGAAGATCGGAATCAAAGAATTGCTCGAACTGATCCTGCTTCAGGCGGAGATTCTGGAGTTGAAGGCCAATTCCGATAAGCCCGCACGGGGAATTGTAATTGAAGCCAAGCTCGATAAGGGAAGAGGGCCCGTGGCGACCGTTCTGGTTCAAGAGGGGACCTTGAAGGCGGGCGATGTCTTCATCGCAGGCTCTCATTATGGAAGAGTAAGGGCGATGCTCACCGACAAAGGGCAGAAGATCGAAAAGGCCGGACCCTCCACCCCGGTAGAGGTGCTGGGTTTCACAGACATTCCCGATGCCGGAGAAACTTTCATCGTAGTCACGGAAGAGAGAACCGCCAAGCAGATCAGCCTCTATCGACAGGAGAAGATTCGCTCAAAGGAGCTCTCCAAGTTGAGCAAAGTCTCCCTTGAAGATCTCTATGAAAAGATCAAGAAGGGTGAGATCAAAGAGCTCAATGTCATCATCAAGGCGGACGTCCAGGGATCGATCGAGGCGATGAAAGAGGCGTTGAAGAAGCTCGCCAACGACGAAGTGAAAGTGAACATCATCCATGACGGGGTCGGCGGAATCACGGAAACCGATGTGAATCTGGCCTCCGCTTCCAATGCGATCATTATCGGTTTCAATGTGAGGGCAGGGTCCAAGGCCCAATCTCTTGCAGAACAAGAAAGCGTGGATCTCCGGTCCTATTCGATCATCTATGACGCCATCTCCGATATCAGGAAAGCCCTGGAGGGTCTGCTGGAGCCGACCTATAAAGAGCATATTCTGGGCAGAGCCCAGGTGCTCCAGCTCTTCAATGTCCGCAAAATGGGGACCGTTGCGGGAAGTTTGATCACGGACGGGAAAGTGGTAAGGGGATCCCACGCCAGACTTCTGAGGGATAACGTCGTCATTTACAACGGACGGATTTCCTCGCTCAAACGATTTAAAGACGATATGAAGGAGTGCGCCCAGGGTCTTGAATGCGGCATCTGGATGGAGAATTTTAATGATCTCAAACCCGGGGATATCATTGAGGCCTATGAGATGGAGGAAGTTCAGTCACGATTGTCTTGAGTCCTGGTGGGTGAAAGGGAGGGGAGAAAGGGGATGGTCGTTGGAATTTGCCAGATTGACTTTCGGATTCCGGAGAATCATTCCCTGAAGGGAAAGCGTCATGTCCTCCGAAAAATGATCGACAGGGTCAGACATCGATTCAATGTGTCCATTTCGGAGGTCGGGGATCAGGATCTCTGGCAGAGGGCCAGGATCGGAATCTGCACGGTGGGCAATGACCGGAGGCATATCAACTCCAGCCTGGACAAGGTGGTCGATTTCATCGAAAAAATGAGCCTCGGAGAGCTGGTTCATACGGAGATGGAAATCCTCTCGGTATGAATCTGACGACATACAATGAACGATGGACAATGAACAAGGGACGGATAAATCCGGAATAATGGAAGATTGATGGAATCGTAAAAAGTCGTCATTCCCGTGAAAACGGGAATCCAGAGAATTCTAACTATATGAAAATAATGGATTCCTGCTTGCGCAGGAATGACAAAAATCTCCTTTTCAGACTTTTTACGAGATCATCAAGATTGGAATAATGGAATGTTGGGTAAAACTCCCAAAAACAACTTTTTTTAACCCATTATTCCGCCATTCCATCATTCCAATTTTAAAACGATGGAAGGAAAGCGATCAGAAAAAGTGGCGGACCTGATCCGTAAGGAGGTCTCTGAGATGTTCGTGAAGACGGTCAGGGACCCCCGGATCGGTTTGATCACCATCACCAGGGTGACGGTGACCCAGGACTGTCGTTTGGCCAGGATCCATTTTAGTGTGCCGGGCTCTGTCGAGGAAAGGGAAAGGGCAATGGAAGGCCTCGATAGCGCCAAGGGATATATCCGGAAAGAGCTGGCCAGACGGGTCAACCTGCGCTACACCCCTGAAATACTGTTTGAGTTCGATCCCTCGATCGAGTATGCCATCCATATTGGAGAAGTTTTGCAATCCCTTCAAAAAGAGAGGGAGGAGAAACCGGATGAGAATTGACGGCCTTCTCGTCGTGGATAAACCAGCGGGGATGACCTCCCTCGATGTGGTGAGGGAGATCAAGGCTGCATTTTTGATCAAGAAGGCGGGCCATATAGGAACGCTCGATCCTTTTGCCACGGGCGTCCTGCCCGTTGCCCTGAATGAAGGAACGAAGCTGATCCCTTTCCTGCAGGATGATCCGAAGGATTACGAAGCGGTGATGAAGATTGGGGAAGAGACCAGGACAGATGACCTCACGGGCGAAATCGTCAAGCGAGGGCCATGGGAAGACCTGTCCCCGGAAATCATCCGGACCGTTTTTAAAACTTTCTCGGGAAAGATCCGGCAGATTCCGCCGATGTTTTCGGCTGTGAAGGTTAAAGGAAAACCCCTCTACCGGATGGCCAGAAAAGGGATCGAGATCGAAAGGCAAGAGAGAGAGGTCCAGGTCTACGATCTTCAGGTGCGGGACATCGATCTTCCGATGATCCATTTCAGAGTCTCCTGCTCAAAAGGGACTTATATCCGCGCCCTGGCAAGGGATATCGGGAAACGGATCGGATGCGGGGCTCATCTCGTCTCCTTAAGACGAACCCGCAGCGGTTCCTTTACCCTCGAACAGGCCATTCCGATGGAAAGAGTGAAGGGACTCCCCGGGGATGAGGCCCTTCATGCTTCTCTCATCCCATGGAGAGAGGTTTTGCATGGCTTCCCTGAAGTGATCGGAGATGAGCGTCTGATCCGGAAGGTCCGTTATGGCAAGGAGATGATCGTGGGAGATCTCGACCCGCAAACCCTTCCTCCCTTTGAGGAAGGACAGTGGCTCAAGATGTCCTCTCCCGAAGAGGGATTAGTGGCTATTTTACAGTCAGCATTAAGGGGCGGGGAGATCGGAAAGACAGACCCGGACAGGGTCGCCCTTCGTCCCATCCGGGTATTCCAGAAATGAACGATGAACAATGACCGGTTAAGGTAACGGTGACGATGCCCGTATCGTTCATAAAAGGTTACGGTTGTCGTCTTTTAATTCTTATCACATATTGCTTACTGACACTTAAACTGACACAGACACTTTTATTTTTTAATTAAATCGAAGGAGGAATTTCATGGCATTGGTTCAGGAGAAGAAAAAAGAGATCATTGACAAGTTTAGGGCTCACGAGAAGGACACCGGCTCACCGGAGGTTCAGATTGCCCTTCTCAGTGAACGAATCCGTTATCTCACCGACCATTTCAAAGGTCACAAGAAAGATCATCACTCGCGGAGGGGGCTCTTGAAGATGGTGGGACAGCGAAGAAGACTTCTCAACTATCTTAAGGAGAACAGGATGGATCGTTATCGAATCATCATCGATCAATTAGGTCTCCGAAAATAGAACGGATGATTTTTAAAAAAATAGAATGAACAAAGGAGAGTGAATAAGCCTATGATGCAAAAGTTGCAGATCGAATTGGGGGGAAGACCCTTTTCCATGGAGACAGGAAGGATGGCCAAGCAGGCCAGCGGCTCTGTGGTGGTTCAGTATGGCGAGACCGTCGTTCTGGTCACAGCGGTGTCATCGGAGGAGAAGAGAGAGGGGATTGACTTTCTCCCTCTTACGGTGAACTATCAGGAAATGACCTATGCGGCGGGAAGAATCCCCGGAGGATTTTTTAAGAGGGAGGGAAGGGCGACCGACCGTGAGATCCTCATCTCCCGATTTATCGACCGACCCTTGAGGCCTCTCTTCCCGAAAGGATTTCAGAACGAGACACAGATCATTGCAACGGTTCTCTCTGCAGATTCGGAAAATGATCCTTCTGTTCTGGGAATGATCGGGGCTTCGACCGCCCTCTATCTCTCCGATATTCCGTTCGATGTTCCCATCGCGGGAGCAAAAGTGGGAAGAATCAACGGGGAATATGTCCTCAACCCCGCGCCCGACGAACTGGAGCTGAGCGACATCGATCTCTTTGTCGCCGGAAGCGAGGATGCGATCATCATGGTCGAGGGGAGCGCAAAGGAGATGAAAGAGGAGGCCATCCTGGAGGCCATTCTATTCGGCCACCAGTCCCTTAAGCCTGTCATCGAACTCCAAAAACAGCTCAGAGAAGTTTGTGGAACGAAGAAGAGGGAGTTCGACGTCGAAAAACCCGACGCGGCCCTTCTCGAAAAGGTGACGGGGATCACCCAAGAAAAATTAGGGGAGGCCTATCGGATCCCGGAAAAGATGAAGAGGCGCGAGCATCTGGAGGAAATTTTTAATTTCACCCTGAAGGAATGTCAGGCCGAGGATGAGCCGTCCCGGAAGATGGTGAAGAAAGTTTTCGAGGAGGCGGACCGCAAACTGAAGAGAAAATGGATCCTGGAGAAGAGAGAGAGGATCGATGGGAGGGGGCTGCCGGAGATTCGTCCCATCTCATGCGAAGTCGGAATCCTTCCCCGAACCCATGGCTCCGCCCTGTTCACGCGCGGAGAAACCCAGGTGCTGGCCGTGGTCACTTTTGGCACGTCCGAAGACGAACAGAAGATCAACTCCTTGATGGGAGAAACCTATAAATCTTTTATGCTTCACTACAACTTTCCCCCGTTCAGCACCGGGGAAGTCTCTCCCTTGAGATCGCCTTCCCGAAGAGAGATCGGCCATGGCGCTCTGGCCGAGCGGGCGATCCTTCCCGTCCTTCCCTCCAGCGAGAAATTCCCTTACACGATTCGAATCGTCTCAGAGGTCCTGGAGTCCAATGGCTCCTCTTCGATGGCCACCGTATGCGGAGCAACCCTCTCCCTGATGGATGCGGGCGTTCCCATCAAAGCACCTGTCGCAGGCATTGCCATGGGGTTGATTCTTGAAAGCGGAGGAGAGGCGATCCTCTCCGATATCCTGGGAGACGAAGATCATATCGGCGACATGGATTTCAAGATGGCGGGCACAGCCGAAGGGGTGACGGCCATTCAGATGGACGTCAAGATCAAGGGGATATCCAGAGAGGTGCTGGGCCGCGTTCTCCAGCAGTCACGCGAGGGAAGACTCTATATCCTTGAGAAGATGAGAGAGACCCTCCCTGATCCACGGAAGGACCTCTCCCGGCATGCCCCGAGGATCGTTACCCTCCAGGTCAAACAGGAGAAGATTCGCGACATCATCGGACCGGGAGGAAAGAATATCCGGTCCATTGTCGATCAGACCGGCGTGAAAATCGATGTGGAGGATTCCGGCGCGGTCAAGCTGGCCTCTCCCAATTATGAATCGATTGAAAAAGCGATCCTGATCATCAAAAGGCTCACACAGGAAGTGGAAGTGGGGGGAATCTACAAGGGCAAGGTGATAAGGATCATGGGATTTGGCGCCATTGTCGAGATCTTTCCGGGGACGGATGGCCTGGTCCACATCTCTCAACTGGCGGATCACCATGTCAAAGAGGTGACCGATATCGTGAAGGAGGGGGATGATATCCCGGTCAAGGTGATCGAGGTTGATCCGCAGGGTCGAATCCGCCTCAGCCGAAAGGCCGCCCTGAAAGAGACCATGCACTCGAAAGAGGAGAAAGGATCGGAAAAGGTCTGACCATGGATCGGAACAATAAAAATATGCGCTCTTCATTAAAATCCTTATCGATTCCGGATGGGCCGGGTTATCAGAAGACCGTTTTGAACAACGGGATCAAAGTGATCACCGAAGAAATTCCCTATCTCAAATCGGTCTCCATCGGCGTCTGGGTGACCACGGGATCCAGGGATGAGGAGCCGCACGAAAACGGAATTTCTCATTTGATCGAGCATCTCCTCTTCAAAGGGACCGAGCGGAGAACCGCATTGGACATCGCCAAAGAGATCGACTCGGTGGGGGGAACGCTGAATGCCTTTACCGGCAGGGAATATACCTGCTTTTATGCAAAAGTGATCGACAAGAATTTACCCCTTGCCATCGACCTCCTCTCCGATATCTTTCTTCATTCTCTCATGGATGAAAAGGATGTGGAGAAGGAAAGGATGGTCATCCTTCAGGAGATCAAGATGGTGGAGGATACTCCTGACGATTATGTCCACGATCTTTTTAATCGGACCTGCTGGGGAGATCACCCCCTTGGTTTTCCGATCTGCGGAACCGAAGAACGGGTCAAATCCTTCAGCCGGGATCAAATCGAGCAATTTTTTAGAACCCATTACCAATCGGACCGGATCATTGTCTGTGCGGCAGGAAATCTCCAGCATCAGGAAGTGGTCGACCTCATCGAAGCCACTTTCGGCCGGATTTCAAAATCGAACCGGGCAAGGGAAAGGGTGAAACCCCTTTCGATCTCCACCACCCATATCTCAAAGCGGGATCTGGAACAGGTCCACTTCTGCCTGGGCACCCACGGACTTCATTACAATCACTCCCTTCGGTTTGCCTCTTATGTGTTGAATACCATTTTAGGGGGAGGGATGAGTTCGAGATTATTCCAGGAGATCAGGGAGAACCGCGGCCTGGCCTATTCCGTCTATTCCTATCTTCCCACCTACGTCGATGCCGGTTTAGTCGTGGTTTATGCGGGGACGGATAAAAACTCGTTCGAAGAGGTCTTTGGACTCATCCTCGAAGAGTTTAAAAAGCTTAAAGCGGAACCTTTCAAGAACGGAGAACTGGAGATCGCCAAAGAACAGTTGAAGGGAAATCTTCTCCTCAGCCTGGAGAGCTCTGACAATTTAATGACCCGACTGGCAAAAAATGAGATCTACTTTGAAACCTATCAGACTGTGGAGTCCATCCTTAAGGGCATTGATGAGGTCGATGAGCGGATGGTTAAAAGCCTGGCCGGCCATATCTTCGATGAACAGCGCTTCTGCCTCACCGTTCTTGGACCCATGGATGGAAGCCGGCTCGACGGGAATCCGCAGCCCTGGGGTCAATGGAACAGATAAAGATCTATATCAAACGGCTCAAGAAAAACCACCCCATCTCCCTTCCTCAATATATGACCGAAGGGTCCTCCGGAATGGACCTCTTTGCCTCTCTCGAAGAGGAGGTCCTTCTTCTGCCGGGAGAGAGAAGACTGATCCCGACCGGAATTTCCGTGGCTATCCCCGAAGGGTTTGAAGGACAGATTCGACCTCGCAGCGGATTGGCTATTCAGAAAGGAATTGGACTGGTCAATGGACCCGGGACGATCGATTCGGATTATCGCGGGGAGGTGGGAATTCTCTTGATCAATTTTGGGAAAGATCCTTTTGCCATCCGCAACGGCGAAAGAATCGCCCAGATGGTCATCTCCCGCGTGTTTCGTTCGATTCTGGCGGAGGTGGATGATCTTCCCCCCACCCAGCGGCAGGAGGGAGGCTTTGGCCACACAGGGATCTAATAAAAAACATAGAGGGTCTTCATTTTAATGGAGCAGGGGGCCTTTTCCTCTGCTCTTTCTTTTCCCTTCTTAAAAGAAGGACAGCGATGCATCAATCGTTGGATCGATTTCTCCATTATCTCATCGTTGAAAAAGGCCTCTCCAAAAATACAATCGAGGCTTACAGCCATGGCCTGAATCGCTTTCTAAATTATTTGCGGGGAAAAGGGACGGAAGAGGTCAGGGAAATTTCCAAACTCGATATCAGGGAATTTCTTCTCTTCCTGAAAAAGAAGGGCCTTTCAAGCAAAACCCTGGCGAGGAATCTGGTCTCCATCCGGGTCTTCATGCGGTTCCTGAACGAGGAGTCCATTCTGGGCGCCAATCCGGCTGAAGAGATCGAATCTCCGAAAACCGCCAAGACCTTGCCGGAAATCCTTTCCCTGGAAGAGGTGGAAACGTTGCTGGAGCGACCCGACACTCAGATCCCTCAAGGGATAAGGGATCGGGCGATGCTGGAGATGCTCTATGCCACAGGAATGAGGGTGTCTGAACTGACCCGGCTCGAGGTCAATCATGTCCATCTCGAGGCAGGCTATGTCCTCGTTTATGGGAAAGGCTCAAAAGAGAGGATCGTGCCCATTGGCAACGAAGCGATGAAATGGGCGCGACGCTATATGGGAGAATCACGGGAAAGACTTCTGAAGAAGAGAGAGAGTCCCTTTCTCTTTGTCAATCGATCCGGAAAGCCTATGAGCCGCCAGCATTTCTGGAAGAGCATCAAAGCCTACGGACGGAGGGCTGGAATCCGAAAAAGGATCACCCCCCACCTCCTTCGCCATTCCTTTGCCAGCCATCTCCTTGAAAGGGGAGCGGATCTTCGCTCCGTGCAACTGATGCTCGGTCATGTCGACATCTCGACGACGCAGATCTATACCCATGTGACAGGCGAAAGACTGAAAAAGATTCATCAACGATATCATCCGAGAGGGTAAGAGAGAATCAGTGCAAATTGCAAAATAGTCAATTAGCAATTAGCATTAAAAAATGAATTCAAGTGGTTTTTAACATTGTTAACTTTGTATTGCTAATTTTGCATTGTTAATTGATTATTTTATTGGTTCAAGTGGTTTTTAACATTGCTAACTTTGCACTGCTAAATTTGCATTGTTAATTGATTATTTCATGGAAGTGATCACCACTCATATAAATGCTGATTTCGATTCTCTGGCTTCCATGCTGGCAGCCAAAAAACTCTATCCGGGAGCGGTCCTGGTCTTCCCAGGCTCCCAGGAGAGGAGCCTGCGGGAGTTCTTCATCCACTCCACCCTCTATGCCCTCGAGGTGGAACGGGTGAAAAATATTGACCTCCGCCAGATCGAAAGGTTGATCCTGGTCGACACCCGTCAGACCAGCCGGATCGGGAAATTTTCGGAGATCGTGATGAAGCCCGGCCTGGATATCCATATTTACGATCACCATCCTCCTTCTTCAGATGATATTCGGGGCTCTCTAGAGGTTGTTGCGGAAGTGGGAGCCACCGTCACACTTCTTCTGGACCTCTTGAGGAAAAAAGGGGTTGACATCACGCCTGATGAAGCCACGGTGATGCTCCTTGGCATCTATGAGGATACGGGAAACCTGACCTTCTCCTCGGCCAGAGAGGAGGATTTTAAGGCGGCAGGATATCTGGTGGGAAAAGGAGCCAACCTCAATATTCTGTCGAACGTGATCACCAAAGAGCTCACCTCGGAACAGGTCTTCCTGCTCAATGACCTGATTCAGTCGGCTACCCGGTACGATGTCCACGGCATCGATGTGGTGATTGCGCAGGCATCTGTGGATTGGTATATCGGTGACATTGCCATCCTCGTCCATAAGTTAAAGGATATGGAGAACCTCGATGTCCTTTTCGTCCTCGTCCAGATGGAAGGTCGTGTCTACCTGATTGGAAGGAGCAGGATTGAGGAAGTCAATGTCTCAGAAATAGCCTCTGAATTTGGAGGCGGCGGCCACCCCACCGCCGCCTCAGCAACCATCAAGGGAATGCCGCTCATCGAGGCGCATCGGCGGTTGCTCAAAGTGTTGAGACAGGTCGTCAGGCCAAGAAGGGTGGCCAAGGACCTCATGGTCTATCCGGTCAAGACGGTGGAACCCGACCGGACTCTGGAGGAGGCAGGAGAGATCCTTTCCCGATATCTGCTCGATATTCTCCCGGTCTTTAAAGAGGAGAGAGTGGTTGGACTCATCTCCAAGGAAGTGGTGGACAGGGCGGTTCGTCACGGGCTAAAGGAGGCCCTTGTGAAAGAGTATATGACGACGGAGTTCTCTGCCGTCTCACCGGAAACCCCCTTTTCCCGAATTCAGGAATTGGCCATCGGACAGAGCCAGAGCCTCATCCCGGTCATCGAAAAGGAGCGGCTCGTTGGGGTTGTAGCTCTCGGCGATGTGATGCAGGTCCTCCACGAGGGGATGATCAAATCGGTGAGAGAGATTCAACCCCTTTATGCGCGAAAGAAGATGATCTCAAAATTGATGGAGGAGCGATTTCCGGAAAGGATACGGAACCTCCTTGCAGAATTTGGCCGGGTAGGGGATGAGCTGGGATATTCGGTCTTCGGCGTGGGAGGTTTTGTCAGGGACCTCCTGATGAGGGTGGAAAACGACGATATCGATATCGTTGTGGAGGGCGACGGGATCCGTCTCTCTGAGGAATTCGAAAAAAGATTTCACTGCCGGATTCGAACCCACAAAAAATTCGGGACCGCCCTCATTCTCTTCTCGGATGGCCTTAAGGTGGATGTGGCGACCGCGCGCCTGGAGGTCTATGACTCTCCGGCCGCCCTTCCCACGGTGGAAAGGGGGTCGATCAAGGCGGACCTTTATCGCAGGGACTTTACCATCAATACGCTGGCCATCCACCTCAATCCCCGGTCCTTCGGAGAATTGATCGATTTTTTCGGCGGGATGAAAGATATTAAGGAGAAGGTGATTCGTGTCCTTCATAATCTCTCCTTTGTGGAGGATCCGACCCGCGTCTTTCGGGCGATCCGTTTCGAACAACGCTTGAAGTTCCAGATCGGGAAGCCCACCCAGAATCTGATGAAGAATGCGGTCAAGATGTCCATCTTTGATCGACTTTCAGGGGGACGGATTCTCTCAGAGCTTATTCTCATCTGCCAGGAAGAGGATCCCATCCCTGCCATGAAACGGATGAGAGATTTCAACCTCTTCCATTTTCTCCATCCCCAACTCAAAGTGGACGAGGAGAAGATCGCCCTCTTCGAACAGATTCATCATGTCATCTCCTGGTTTGACCTTCTCTTCCTCGAGGAGAAATATGAGAGTTGGCTCATCTACTTTTACGGCCTCATCGATTCCCTCCAGGAGCGGGAGAGCCTGGAGATCTGCGAACGATTGTCGATGAATGACCGTCTGAAAAAAAGTGTGATTGAGGGAAAACGCCAGGGCGATCTGGCTTTATTCAAGATATACTCCTGGATCAGCGCCGGGAAAGAACCCAGACGTTCGGAGATTTACACGATTCTCGATTCCCTTTCAACGGAGGTCAAACTGTTGATGATGGCCAAGACAACCCGGATGGCCACCCGTCGATACATCTCTCTCTACTTTACCCAGTTGAAGGGTACGAAACCGATATTGAGAGGGGCCGACCTGGTTCAAATGGGAATCAAACCCGGACCTTCCATTCGGGAGGGTTTGGAGGATCTTCTCAAAGCCCGACTCGACGAACAGGTGATCACACGACAGGATGAGTTACAATACTTGACCAGATCTCTCAGGGTGGAATGATGTCCGAAAACAACTTCTATTCAGAGGAGAAATCTCCATATACGGTCCGGCTCGAGATGTTTGAAGGCCCTCTCGATCTCCTGCTTCATCTCATCCAGAAGAATGAAATGGACATCTTCAACATTCCCATCGCCTTGATCACCGGACAATACCTGGAATATCTGAAATGGATGAAGACCCTCAATCTTGACATCGCCGGAGACTACCTTTTGATGGCTTCCACTCTCCTCCATATCAAATCGAGGATGCTCCTTCCCCAGCCCTCCGTGGAAGAAGAGGAGGAAGGAGATGATCCGAGGGCCGAACTGGTGCGGAGGTTGCTGGAATATCAGAGATATAAGATGGCTGCCGTGGAACTGGTCCAGAGACCCATGCTGGACCGGGACGTCTTTATCCGTTTGACATCGGCGGAAGAGAGGGCGCCGGAGGAGGAGAAAATCGAGGCCAACCTCTTCGATCTCATCGATGCCTTTCGCAAGGCTCTCTCAAGGGCAATGGAGGAATCCTTCCATGAAGTGACCCTGGATCGACTCAGCGTCGAGGATAAGGTTCAGGAGATTCTTCTCCTTCTTCAGAAGGAGAAGCGGAGCCTTCCTTTTCATCTCCTCTTCCCCGAACAGGCCTCGAGCAGAGTGATCGTCATTACTTTCTTGGCCATCCTAGAGCTGGTTAAAGCGAAATGGATACGGGTCTTTCAGGCGGCTCCTTTTGAGACCATTCGAATATCACCGGTTTAAAAGAAATGGAATGATGGAACAATGGAATAATGGGTGAGAAAAAGGGATTTTTATGGTTTTACTCAACATTGATAGTCTCGTAAAAAGTCGTCTCACCGGTGAAAACCGGTGTCCAGTGTTTTCATAACCGTCTGAGATTACTGGATTCCCCGATCAAGTCGGGGAATGACGATCATTAGGATTTTTAGACTTTTTACGAGACCATCAACCTTCCATTATTCCAATATTCCAGTATTCCGGAATTTTATTGTCCATACTGATCATTAACGGGAGGGAACTATGAAACGGAAAAGGATTTTGTTGGGTTTGGTTGCAATCGTCGGATTACTGGCCTTCTTTTTTATCCTCCTCTTCGTCATCGGTCAGTATGTTTCCGGATCAGGCTCCCGTAAGTTCGCCTTCGGCGACAAGATTGCGGTGGTTGAGATCCGGGGGCTCATCACTCAATCCCAGGGCATCATCGAAGCCCTTCACCAGCTTGACGCTGATGAAGGGGTGAAAGCCATCATCCTGAGAATTGATTCTCCGGGGGGAGGGGTAGGGCCATCGCAGGAAATTTATCGGGAAGTCTTGAAGATTAAATCGAACAAAAAAAAGAAGGTGATCACCTCCATGGGCTCGGTGGCCGCCTCGGGCGGATACTATATTGCGAGCGCCTCGGACCTTATCGTGGCCAATCCCGGAACGATTACGGGCTCCATTGGGGTTCTGATGGAATTCACCAACATCGAAGAGCTCTTCAGGAAGATCGGGATCAAGGGCGTCGTATTAAAAAGCGGCGAGCACAAAGACATCGGATCGCCTTTCAGGGAGATGACCCCTGAAGAGAAGAGACTCATCCAGTCGGTCATTGACAATGTCCATCGGCAATTTATCGAGGCTGTGGCCGATGGAAGAAAGATGGACCGTTTAAAGGTCGCTCAGGTTGCGGACGGTCGAATCTTAACCGGGGAGCAGGCCAAACAGCTTGGGCTGGTGGATCAGCTTGGAAACCTTCAGGACGCCATCGATACAGCCGCAAAGATGGCGGGAATTGAGGGAAAACCAATGGTCCTCTACCCCAAAAAGAAGTTCTCGCTTCTGGACCTGCTGGTGGAAGGGGTCACAGAGGCGATCCTGAAAATCCTGAGTGAAAAGGGAGTCCAGTTGAACTATCGCCTCCATCCATAATGACCCATTGGGAAATAAAGGTTACGTCCAACGGTAACGAGGCCCGTATCGTTAATAGGAGGTAACGTTAAGCGTTTTTTCATTCTTTGAACGGTACCGTAACCGATAACCGAAACGGGCTTCGTAACCGTCACCGTCACTACGATCCTCCCGACAGGATTTTGGCGATCCGTTTCATGTCCTCCCAGACTTCTCTCTTCTTTTCAGGATTCCGGAGCAGGTAGGCAGGATGGTAGGTTGGAAAGAGCTGGATGCCGGAGAAGTCGTAGACCTCTCCGCGAAGCGCTGTGATCTTGACATCGGTTTTGAGAAGGGTCTGGGCGGAAAACGTTCCAAGGGCGCAGATGATCCTGGGCCTAATCGCATGAATCTGTTTTAAAAGAAAAGGATAGCAATTCTCTATCTCATCGGGTTCAGGGTTTCTGTTCTGAGGAGGCCGGCATTTGATGATATTGGCAATATAGGCTTCCCCCCTTTCGATGTCGATGGCCTGAAGAATTTTGGTGAGCAGCTGTCCTGCCTTCCCCACAAAGGGTCTTCCCTGAACATCTTCGTCATTGCCGGGGCCCTCTCCGATGAGCATCAACCTTGCCTTTTGGTTCCCCTCCCCGAAAACAATCGTGCGCCGCGTTCGATGAAGCTTGCATCTCCGGCAATCTCCCAATTCGCTTCGTATCTCTTCGAGACGTTGCGGGTCAGATGAAGAACGGTTTGCCATTCCATACGGCGGGGGCGATTCATGAATTGCCTCCACACCGGCAGAAGTCTCTGATGGATGGATTTTTTCATTCCCGTTACCAAAGAGAGGCAATTCTGTAATTCCGAGTCTCTTGAGATAGTCAAGGTAAGATTTAAGATCGCCGATCATTTCCTTACCGTTTTGGTCCATCGGACTTTTCCCTCTTTTTCACCTCCATTAGCCTTTTCTGACCTCCCTGTCAAGCCACAACTAAAAGGAAATGGGTTACGGTGACGAAGCCCGTATGGTTTGATAGTTAAACGGTTGTGGGTTCCCCCGTGGGGTCTGAAAAAATTTAAGTTGATTGTCATTAAAATTTATTATAATATTGGGGCGATATGAACAAAAAAGAGAGAAAACTATTAGTGGTGGATGACAACATCGACTTCGTCCATTTCATACGGAGAGCTTTGGAACAGGAGAATTACCGAATCTCCATCGCCCTGGATGGGAAAACAGCCATTGAAAAAGCGTCAACAGAAAATCCGGAGCTCATTCTCCTTGACATGAAACTGCCTGACATATCGGGAGAAGAGGTATTGGAGAGGGTTAAGGAGATCAATAAAGGTATCCCCGTGATGGTCATCACCGGTTATGGAGGAGACCAGTTGGCCATCGACATGATGAGAAAAGGGGCTGTCGATTTTCTCACAAAACCTCTGGAACCCCGGATTCTTATCAAGGCGATAAAGAACGCCCTGGCGATTCACGACACCCGGCAGGAGGACAAAAAGTTTAACCCCTATCCCTCTCTTGAAATATTTTTCCCTTTTCTCGCCCATGAGATTCGAAATCCCCTCCATGCCATCTCAGGGGCCCTGGCCATCATCCAAAAGCGCTGTAATTTGAAGGATCAATTTCTCACCCAATCCATCAAGATCATCCATGAAGAAGTTCAGCGCTTAAATGATTTCGTTCAGGGGTGTCTCAATTTTGTAAGACCTCCCGATTTCATTCGTTTCAGCGAGGTGAACCTCCGGGAGGTGATTTCAGTGACCGTGAGCATGCTGGCTCACATGTTTGAATCCGAATCAAATAAAATCGAGATCACCGTCAAGGCTGATCCTGATCTCCCAAAGGTTTATGTCAATTATGAAGAGATTAAACAAGCCTTTTTAAACATCATCAAAAATGCCTATGAGGCGATGCCTGAAGGAGGGGAATTATCGATCGAGGCCTCCGAGACCCATGAATCCCCCAAAATGATAGAAGTTGTTTTTACGGATCAGGGGGTAGGAATAAAGAAGGAAGCGATGGGCTCTCTCTTTAGTCCTTTTTATACCAACAAACCCAGGGGAAATGGGTTAGGGTTGGCCCTCTGTCGAAGAATCATTGTCGAACGTCATCAGGGGACAATCCATATCGAAAGCGAAGAAAAGAAGGGAACAACGGTTAAAGTAAAGTTGCCCGCCACCCGACTACAAGAAAATACTCCAGGAGAAGCATCGTGACGTCTCAAGCTTCTATTTTAGTGGTCGATGACGAACCCAATTCTCTTTTCGGAATATGCGAGGTTCTCAACGATGAGGGTTTTAATGTCCTTCCGGCCGGAAACGGGAGAGAAGCGTTGGGGTTGCTCCATGTGAATCCCATCAATGTGATCGTGACCGACGAGAAGATGCCTGACTTGAGCGGCATGCAGTTCCTCGCCGAAGTAAAGAAGAACCATCCAGACATTCCGGTGATCCTCATCACGGCTTACGGGTCCGTTTCGATGGCGGTTGAAAGCCTCAAGCAAGGGGCGTTCTATTTCTTTGAAAAACCGATTTTCAATAATTTAGAGAGATTTGTCACCATCATCCGGCAGGCCGTCAAAACTCAGGAGATGGAGAAAGAAATCAACTCTCTAAGAAGAGAAGTGACTGAAAAATATTCTTTCCCAAATGTCATCGGGAATCACCCCAAAATGATTGAGATTTTTGAGACCATTGGAAAGGTATCCAGGACCGATGCGACCATTCTCATTCAGGGGGAGAGCGGGACCGGGAAAGACATCATTGCAAAAAACGATCCATTACAATAGTTCGAGACGGGAAAAACCGCTGGTAACCGTCAATTGTGGAGCGCTCACGGAAAGCCTTCTCACGACGGAATTATTTGGCCACACAAGGGGAGCGTTTACAGGCGCGGTCAAGGATACGATCGGACGCTTTCAGGCAGCCCATGAAGGGAGCTTGATCTTGGATGAAATCAGTGAAATTCCAGTCAATCTTCAAAAAAACCTTTTAAGAGTGATCGAAGAAAAGGAGTTTGAAAGGGTGGGGGATTCGAGGTCGACCAAGGTCGATGTTCGAATCATCTCCACAACCAACCGAAACCTTAGGGAAGAGGTGGTCAAAGGTAATTTCAGGGAAGATCTTTATTATCGATTGGGCATCGTTCCAATAACTCTCCCCCCCTTAAGGGAGCGCCTCTCAGACCTCCCATTGCTGGTCAACCATTTTCTTAAGAAGTTCCAGAAAGGCAAGGTTCCGTTAAAAATTGAGCCGGAAGCAATCGAGCGTCTCAAGACATTTTCCTGGCCTGGAAATGTCAGGGAATTGGCCAATGTGGTTCAGCAGATGGCGGTTTTCTGTCGAAATCATATCATCAGGGTTGATGACCTTCCTTCCCACCTTCTTCTCAATGCGGAAGATGTCCTGGCTGGGGAAAAGGGGAAGGTTGACTTAATGAAGAGGGTAGGAAATCTTGAGAAAAAAACAATTCTTGCTAAATTGAAAGAGACCAACTGGAATCAAGAGAAGACAGCAGAACTGCTTGGAATAACAAGGAAAATGCTGTCGAATCGAATCGATAAATATCATCTCAAGCCATTAAAAAAGAGGTGATCTTCGTGTTTGGGCAATAGTCAATGGGTTAAGGTTACGGTTACGAAGCCCGTAACGTACAATGAACGATGGACAACGAACATCCGTAATAATGGAAGATTGGAATAATGGAATGTTGGGTAAAACTAAAAGATAACTTCTCCTTACCCATTATTCCACTATTCCATCATTCCACTTGAGGATATAATCTATGGACTCTCACTGGATTCTTCTGATCGATCCCTTTAAAAATCTCTTGAACACCTACCGGATGATTTTGGAGGAGGAAAATTATTGTATTGATACAGCCCTTAATACGAAAGACGCCCGCTCTCTTTTTGATATAAGGCCATACTCGGCTATCCTTATGGAATATATCCCGCCCCTTGAGCATTTGCAGGAACTGATCCGGTGGATGAAAGAAAAGTCTCCTGAAATCTATATCCTGATGGTGACGAATGCGGTGGTGGACGAAACCACCTATGAGAAACTTTTTGAGATAGGGGTCGATGACTTCATTCTGAAACCCTATGCCCCTCAAAAAATCATCATCCGTATTAAAAAGGGGTTGAAGCAAAGAGAGATGATCGTAAAGGTCAACCAATTAGAAAGATTGAACCTCCTTGATCCCATCGCAAGAAATATTGAGGAATTGATATTCAGCAAAATATTTTTAAAAAGATGTCTTCGACAGGAATTAAAGAAATCGAGACGGCACTGCCATCCTTTCTCGATTCTCCTCATGCAAATCCCGGCGAAGGAAAAGGGCGGGGAACAATATGACCATTTTTATGGCGAACTTGCAAGGAGGATTAGAAAATTTATAAGGGAAGAGGATCTCATGATAAAGAATAATGGGGAGATTGTTCTCCTCCTTCCTGATACCAACCAGATGGGTTCCCAAGCCTTGAGGGGGAGGCTTTCAAATTTAATTCGAAATGATCCCTCATGGATATCTGACGATCTCCTAAGTGCGATGCTTCAAGCCTCATCATTTCAATGTTTTACCTATCCTGACCAGTTTGATCTTCCAGAACCCCTCAGAGGCGTAGTTCAAGAGATGCAGAAGGAATTGTCCCTCAATAGTTCCTCCTTTTTGCTCCAGAACCGAAACTCCTCGAAATGATTCAAATTAATTCTCTCCCATGTGCCATTTGGCTCACAAAAAGCGCCAAATGGTTGATCTGGACACTTATCGAAATATTTCTCCAAAACTTTCTCTCAACAATCATCAACCAATTCGATAGATTACAAAGTTTTCAGGAGAAGCCAATAGATTGGTATAATTATTGCTATATAATGCGAAACTGAGGTCAATTGGTAAAGGTTACGTTCAAAGACTTAAAACACTAGTGTACTGTTACAGTAATCACTTTACAATCTTGTCATTCCGGACTTGATCCGGAATCCAGTCTTTTCTATCTGGATTCCCGCTTTCGCGGGAATGACATTTCTAGGGTTATTGTAAAGCTGTTATTGAAACACTACACTAGCCAGATATAGGCCTTTCCACCGTTCAACTTAACCTTTTTCCACCCATGTCAAAAGAAACCATTCTCATCCTCAATAAAGAACGTGGGGATTCCTCTCATCTAAAAACCTTTTTAGAAAAAGAGAAATATATTGTGCTCCCGGTCAATACCATTGATAGGCTATTAACCAATTTCCAGGAATTCGAAGTTTCAGGGGTCATTGTTGATCTTAATGCGGATCATCTTTACCTTTCTGAAATCATTAAAAAAATAAGGGAAAGGTTCCCCAAACTCTATGTCATGATGATGGCGGATGGGAAGATTGGCGAAAAGGAGCATCAGAAGGTGATCGAGACAGGGGTTTATGATTTCTTTGTCAAGCCGATGCCTTTCGAAAAAATCCTTTTTCACCTTAAAAGCGGATTGAAACAACGCAAGAAATATCTTCAAAAAAGAGCGGAAAGCTAATCCAGTCAGATTGTTTAAAAAGTGATGGAGGAGTGAAATTATGGAACTGAATACCCTGTCTAAGACATTTGAAAAAATCCCGGAAAGTTCCTTTTTCATGAACAAAGGCAATCGGGCATTCGGCCTCTTCGAGAAGGTTCAGGGGGCGATGCGTCATGTGCCTGATTTTGGTGAAACCTGCATGGCCATTTTGGATGTTGTGATCGAGGAGACCGATGCCGAAAACTGCTCACTGATGTTGAAAGATCCCGTTTCCGGATATCTCGTGGTTCGTTCAGCCCGAGGGAAGGGTGAAAAAAAGAGTGTTTTTTACCCCGAACAGCCTGGAAATGGAGAAAGATTTAGATCCGGAGATGGCATTGCGGGGAAAGTTCTCAAAGAAGGACAGGCCATCATGCTGAATGATGTGAAAAAAGAGCCCCATTTCTTAAAGGCAGATGGCTTGAGCGAAAAAGTAAATTCCCTGATCTGTTTTCCCATCCGGGAAGAGGATCAAGTCGTGGGAGTATTTAACATCAGCCATTCCCAAAGAGGAGCCTTCAACGAAGGAGACAAATGGGCGCTATCCTATATCTCCAACCAGGTCGGAAGGGCTCTCACCTCCTCACGGTTCTTTTTAGAGATAAAGGAAATAAACCGTTTAATGAAGCAGTCTGAAAAGCCTTCGCCTGCCGCCCCTCCCGCCTTTGTGGAAGTCGGCGAAATGACTCGTGAGAACGGGATTTTTATCTATGCAAGTGAAAAAATGCATCGAATTAAAGAACTGATTGATCAAGTTGCCGATACAGACGTGACGGTCTTGATCCAGGGGGAGAGCGGCGTTGGAAAAGAGGTGGTTGCCCGCTCGATCCATCTCAATTCTTTTCGGAAAGAAAAGCCGTTTGTCAAAGTGAATTGCGCCGCTCTTCCGCAAGAACTTCTGGAAAGTGAACTGTTTGGCTATGAGAAGGGCGCCTTTACGGGGGCTTACCGGCAGAAACCGGGGAAATTTGAACTTGCCCAAGCCGGTACGATCTTTTTAGACGAGATCTCAGAGATGAGCCCTTTTCTCCAGGGCAAGCTTTTACAAGTGCTTCAGGACAGAGAATTCTCAAGATTGGGAGGGAAGAAAGATATATGGGTGGATGTTCGGGTCTTGGCTGCTACAAATAAAAATATCGAAGAAATGGTAAACCATCAACGATTTCGTGAAGATCTCTATTATCGTCTCAATGTCGTCAACGTTACCCTTCCTCCCCTGAGGGAGAGGAAGGAGGAAATTCCCGTTTTTATCGAATATTTTTTGGATAAATTCAGCAAAAAATACCAGAAAAAGGCACACCCATTATCGAGCAAGATCATGAGGATTTTTAAACAACATCGTTGGCTGGGAAATGTTCGTGAACTGGAGAATGTCGTTCAGCGTTACGTGATTCTTGAAAACGAAAAGATGATTATGGATGAATTAACTCATGGGATCATCGAGAATGCGACCATCGAAAAAGAACGGTCCCTCGCCCATTCCAAAGCCTGGCCTTCATTGAAAGATGCCTATAGAGAAGCCACGATCAAAGCGGAATCCGAATCCATTCTCAAGGCATTGCAGATAACGAACTGGAATAGAAAAAGAGCAGCCCAACTCCTCAATATAAGCTATAAAGCGCTCCTTTATAAGATTAAAGATAGTGGCCTTGATAAGCTCATTCTCCCTATGACGGCTTAAATTTTCATATCATATTAAGGAGTTGAATGGTGATGGTCTCGTAAAAAGTCGAAAAATCATAATAATCGTCATTCCCCGACTTGATCGGGAAATCCAGTAATCTCAGGCACTTATGAAAATACTGGACACCGGTTTTTCCCGCGTTTCGCGGGATGAGACGACTTTTTATGAGACCATCAATGGTGGTTATAATAAAAATCAAAAAAGAATATCTTTTGAAAAGAGAACTCCCCGTTTTTTTTCGATGGTAAAGGGCAATAAGTGGTAACGATTTGCCACATTTTCCCGAATCGTTACCACTTTTTTATTTTTTTTTTAAAAAAATGTGATTTGTTTCAACTTTTAAGCAAAGAAATTTATATAGTTACAAAAGGTTAGAAGATTAGCGATAAATTATTTTTGCTTGGCACTTTAATTGCTCTTCAATTTAATTGTTATGAATAACTTTTCTAAAATTATTTTTTCTAATAGTTTAAAGATGAAAAAGGTCAAAACCATTATTGATCAAATCGCACAGACCGATATCACGGTTTTAATAAAAGGCGAAAGCGGAACGGGGAAGGAATTGATAGCCAGGACGATTCACGATGTTTCTCCGAGGGCAAAAAACAATTTTATAAAACTGAATTGCGCTGCCATTCCTAAAAGCCTCATTGAAAGCGAGTTTTTTGGGTTTGAAAAAGGGGCCTTTACAGGAGCCCACCTCAAGAAGCCGGGGAAGTTCGAATTAGCCCATGGGGGAACAATATTGCTAAATGACATCGGTGAGATAGACATTTCGATCCAGGGCAAACTTCTCCAGGTCCTCCAGGATGGAAAATTTTCCCGATTGGGAGGAGAGGGGGATGTCCTGATCGATGCCCGGATCATCGTCACCACTAAAAATCATTTGGAAAGATCTATGATGGAAGGGCTTTTCCGTGAGGACCTTTTCTACAGGATTAATATCATCAGCATCACGGTTCCTCCCCTAAGAGAACGGAAGGAACAGATCCTTCCGCTTACCGAATATTTTTTCAATTTTTTTAAAGAGAAATATAGAAGGGATGTCCCCTCCCTCTCGCCGAAAGCCACCAGGATATTCAAAGAATACCTTTGGCCGGGAAACATCCGGGAATTAGAGAACGTCGTCAAGCGGATGGTCGTCACATCGGATGAAAAGGCGGTCATTCAAATGCTTCTCGGAAAAAAGGAGAATGGCGAGATCGTCGTCGAATCCTTAAGGCCCAACGGCATCGGAGAACCGCTCCTCAATTTGAAGGAAGTGGGAAGAAAAGCGGGTGAAGAAGCGGAGAAAGATCTCATTCATGCCACCCTCCATGAGACCCATTGGAATCGAAAGGAGGCGGCCGAATTGCTCCGTACCAGTTACAAGGCGTTGCTCTATAAAATTGAGAAATACCATTTGAATAATGGGAGGGAGTATCAGGGAAAGGGAGAGATGGCCGGTTCAATCACTGAACCCATCTCAAACAGGACTGGAGGAAAGTGATGGAAAAATTAATGTCCTTTGGAATCATTGGGATAGCCATCCTTTTGATCTATTATTCAGCGGCTTACCCTCAAACAGAGAAAGAGGGCCTGTTAAAAAAACAGCTCCAGGCTGAGGTGGTTGCTGATAGTGAAAATTATATCATCGGGTCGGAGGATATCCTTTACATCCATGTATGGAGGGAGGATGCATTATCAAGATCCGTTCCGGTGAGAGTGGATGGATATATTTCCTTGCCCCTCATTCACGAAGTGAAGGCAGCCGGCCTTACGCCTCTTCAATTAAAAGAGGAAATAACTAAAAAATTAAAGGAGTTTATTGAGAGCCCCAATGTTTCTGTCACCGTGATGGAAGCCAATAGTTTCAAGGTTTTTGTTTCAGGGCAAGTCAGGACCCCGGGGGTCATACGGCTTCGAAGCGAAACCACCATCCTTCAATTGATTCCCATGGTGGGGGGGTTCACAGACTGGGCCAACCAGAAGAAGATTCTGATCATTCGAAAAGAAGACGGAAAAGAGAAGCGTATTACGATTAACTACAAACGGATTGTTGATGGAAAGGATTTGAATTCAAATATCATTCTAAAATCGGGCGACACTATTATCGTCCCGGATTAAGAGGTGATATGAGGATAACAAAAAAGGCTACCTCTAATAATGTCATTCCTGCGAAAGCAGGAATCAAGAAATTTTTGAAATCACTGGACTCCCGCCTGTGCGAGTGTGGCAAATTGATAATTATTAGAGGTTCCCAAAAGAGAATCTGGCTGGGGATAGCGATCCTTTTCCCAATCATCGTGGGAATACCCATCGTCGTCCAGGCGGCAGTCGAGGACATCCTCTCGCACTTTCAGGTCTATGTGACGGCCCAGGAAGAATATAACAGTAATATCGACCTGAGGCCGAACCGATTTAAAAGGGACGATTTTATTACCACGATCTCTCCCGGGATAAGATTTTCCACAACACCCAAATCACCTGTGACGGGTGAATTCAGGCAGACCCCCACTGCTGAAGAAAGGTATGGCGTGGATCTCGACTTCCGGGCGGGATTCGTCTTTTATGCCAAAGAACATGATGACAATTATATCAGTCTTAACGGAACGCTCAACGGTTGGTATACATTCACCCGAAATTTAACTTTCCGGGTGAGGGACTACCTGATTCGGTCCGATGAAATAAGAGAAACGGACTTGTCTGCCAGTGCGCTGCCGGGCCAAACTCTTCTTGCGAGAACCAACCGGAGAGAGCCCTATTACCGAAATGTCTTTGAACCTTCCCTGGAATATCGGTTTGGGAGAGAAAACCTTGTTGCCGTTAACTACCGAAACAGCATCTACAGGATTAAGAGCCGGACCGCTGAAGACAGCACGGAAAACTATTTCAATCCCAGGGTCGCCTATTGGTTCAATGTCAGACATGGCGTCTCCTTTGAATATGGCCTGTCACTCGGAGATTTCCAGCGATCCCCCGATTTGGTAGGGCATATGGCGATGGGCCGTTATACCTATCGTTTTAATCCGAGGACTTCGGTCTTCGGGGAATATACTTATTTAACCCGTGATTTTGAATCGCCTTCGATTGGCTATGATGTCCATCGACCGAGCCTTGGGATTGACCATGCTTTCAGTCCGACATTGAGCGGAAGGGGACAGGCGGGGCACTTCTGGCAAAACCCGGAGAGAGGTTCCACCACCCGTGGGTTCTTTTATGATGCAAGCCTCTCGAAGCGTGGAGATAAGACCACCTATGCTCTCTCTTTTCAGGGAGGATATACAGAGGTTTATTTTGCTGCTGAGAATCTTGGTTTTATAAAAAACCATCGAGTAACTGGGAGTATCACTCACCAACTTCTACAAAGGATGTCCGTCGGACTTTATAGCAGTTATGAATGGGCCAAATACCCCGGGACCGAGATCGGGTTCAGAACGCCCGTCGATCAAATCTGGGGGGTTGGAGGAAATGCCTCGTATCAGATACTGAGATGGCTTAATCTATCCCTTGATCTCTCGCACCGGGAGAATCGCTCCAATATTTCAGACAGGGACTATAGCGAATACCGCGGGATGTTAAGAGCAACAGCCACCTATTAACACGTGAGGTCCCCTCACCCTCCCCTCTCCCCGTGGGGGAGAGGGAAAGGGTGAGGGGCGACTAACGATTTTACGGAGTATAAAACCATGCCCGAACAAACGCCTTTAAACATTCATGATTACTTAGCCATTGGCCTCCGGAGGAAATGGTACATCCTCATTCCCCTCATCGTCTGTGTTCTGGGTTCTTTTGGGGTCTATAAATACCTCCCGAAGGTTTATCAGGCCACCACGCTCATTCTGGTTCAGCCCCAGAGGGTTCCGGAGGCTTATGTCCGTCCGACCGTCACCGAAACGGTGGCGAGCCGGTTGAACACGATCAGCCAGGAAATCCTGAGCAGAACCAGGCTGGAGCAGGTGATTCTCGAATTCAGCCTTTATCCCGAGATTCGAAACAAAGTCCCGATGGAAGGAATGGTCGAAATGATGAGAAGAGCGATCGAGGTCAAAGTTCAGGGAAATCCTCGAAGCGACCGGGACCAGAACTCGTTTTCGATTTCCCACGAAGGGAGAGATCCCCGGACGGTCATGATGGTGACGAACAAGCTTGCTTCCCTGTTCATTGAAGAGAACCTGAAAGTGAGAGAGTTGCGCGCAGAAGGCACTTCGGCCTTTATCACCAAAGAGCTCGCGGCCGTGGAGGAGCAACTGAAGAAGAAAGAAGCGGACCTCCGCCTTTTTAGGGAACGAAATATGGGACAGCTTCCCCAGCAACTCGATGCCAACTTAAGAATCCTTGATCAATTGCAGCAGCAGATTAAAACCACAAGCGAGAATATCCGGGCTGCCGAAGACAGAAACATCGTGATTCAGAATCAAATTGAGATGCTGAAAAAACGCGAGCCTGTTCAAACCTCAAGGGAGGTTCCAAGGGATCCTGTCTCGGGGTTGGAAAGTCCGACCGCTGAGCGGGTTCGCGAGGATTCCCTGGTCGTACAACTGAACCTTCTGAAGAGGGATTTGAACAATGCCCAGTCCAGGTATAAGGAAACCCACCCGGATGTCATCGATCTGAAGAAAAAGATAGAAAACCTCGAGCCCAAAGTGAAGGAAATACTGGAAAAGCAGGGAGTGGAGAGAGAAACGCGGGCGAGAGATTTCAGGGTCCGCCAGGAAGGGGTGATCGTTGGAAACTTGCCTCCGCCCGCGCCGGATCTTGAAACCCAGAGACTCCTCACCCAGTATACGGAGCAGTACAATGCGGCGGCATTAGAGGCGAAGCGGTTTAGGGAAGAAGAAAAAGGCTTGAAGGATCAAATCAATCTGTATCAACGAAGAATCGAGAATACGCCAAAGCGTGAGCAGGAACTGACCCTCTTGACCCGGGATTACGATCTGATGAAGATCAATTACCAGTCTCTCCTGGAAAAAAAAATCCAGGCCCAGTTGGCGGAGAATCTCGAGCGCAAACAGCAGGGTGAGCAGTTTAAAATCCTGGACCCGGCACGTGTTCCTGTCACCCCGATTCGACCCGATCGGAATAGGATTCTTCTCATAGGAGTTGCCATCGGCCTTGCTCTTGGGGTGGGGTTAACCTGGTTTAAAGAAACGATGAATCAGTCTTTCAAAACAGTCTCCGACGTTGAGAGCGAACTTGGATTGACGGTCCTGGCCGCCATCCCGAATTTAAAAAAAGAAAAGAAAGCCGCCTGACCAAGCAAATGCTCGCAGAGCGCAAAGCGCAAAGCGAGCATTTGAAAATTAGGTTTTACGCTATGCGCTATGCGAGATTCTGAAAATGTACGAAACTTTTTACGGCTTAAATGAAAATCCATTTAATGTGACGCCGAATCCGGAGTTTATCTTTCTCGGGAAAAACCACCGGGAAGCCCTGGCTCAGTTGCTTTATGGGGTCAGGGAGAAGAAAGGGTTTATTGTCATAACCGGAGAAGTGGGCACGGGAAAGACCACTTTGATTCATTATCTTCTTGAGAAACTGGAGGGAAACAACCATACCAAGACGGCCTTTCTCTTCAACCCCAAATTAACCGTTCATGATTTCATTCAATACATACTCAAGGATTTGGGGGTAAGGGTTCAGGGGCAAACGAAGGGCGAACATCTTCATCATCTTCATCGATATTTACTGAACGCTTACCGGAGAGACGAGCGGGTGGTTTTGATCGTGGATGAAGCCCAGGGGTTAAACCCGGAACTTCTCGAAGAGATCAGGCTTCTTTCGAACCTCGAGACCTCAAAGTCTAAATTGCTTCAAATTGTGCTGGTGGGTCAGCCGGAATTGGATAAGACGCTTTCACGGCCCGGATTTCGTCAACTCCGACAGAGAATCAACCTGCGATACCATCTGACGCCTCTTTCCGAAAAGGAGACCGGAGAATACATTGAAAAGAGATTGAGAATTGCCGGTTCACATGACCCCATCTTTACGGACCAGGCCATTCGTGAGATCTATCGGAGATCAGGCGGAATACCCAGACTCATTAATATCCTGAGTGACAATGCGCTCTTAAATGGCTTTGCCCTCGATCAAAAACAGGTGAATGCAAAATCAATCAGGGAAGTTTCCGCAGATCTAAAACTTCATCAGGAGTCTCGTCGGGTCTGGCAATGGGTCCTTCTTTGTTTAGCGATCGTGTCCGGATTCATCGTTTTCTTTTATTTAAACCAGGAGGGTTACTTATCGCCTCTTTATCATGAGGTCCTCAGGGGATTTGAATCGGTGAAACGAATATGGGTGGATGGATGGAAACACTTTTCCAATCTCTTTAACTAAAACGCTATGCGCCTCCTGTTCTCCGTATTCCTGCGAAGAAAGACGAAGGACGGATGCGCTATGCTTGCCCATCGAAATGTCCCTGTAGGTGGGCGCTTTGCGAGGTTCTGTCATGAGTCGAGTTTATCGCGCCCTTGAAAGAGCAGAAGAAGAGAAAAAGAAGAAACAGGAAGGGCCCTCAATCAACGTATTTGAGAACATTGAGGTTTTGAAGAAAGAGAAGCCGGTCGTAAAAATCCGTGAGGAGAAGAGAAAGAGTCTGGGGCTTCTCCCAAGGGAAGAATTCCCGGTGTTGATGGTTTCGCCTCGCTCTTTTGCAGAGGAGGAATTTCGGAAACTGAAGACACAGCTATTTCTTCGTTTGCCGAACCCCCCTCATTCGATTCTTGTCACCAGCGCCGTTCCCCGGGAGGGGAAGACAATGGTGGCGGTGAACTTAGCAATGGCGATTTCAAAGGAGATTCATAAAAAGGCCATCCTGATCGATGGCGATCTCCGAAACCCCGGCATTCATCTCGGTAAAAGCCGGACTTCCAAGGGGCTCTCCGACTATCTTTCCGATGGGACTCCCTTACCGGAGATTCTTACAAACTCTGAAGCTGAAAACCTTCAAATCATCACCGCAGGAACTCAAACGGCGAAATCCTCGGAATTGATCGGTTCACCAAGAATGGGGGAGTTTTTAAAAGCCGTTGCCGAATGCGGAAAAAATGCTTATCTCGTGATCGATTCTTCGCCTGTGATTTCCACGACAGAGCCGACGTTGTTGTCAAGCATGGTGGACGGCATCATTCTCGTCATCATGGCGGACCGAACCCCCAAGGAGTATGTTCAAAGGGCTCTGAAATCCATCGATCGCCAGAAAATCATTGGAATCGTTTTAAACCAGATCGATGTTAATCCATCGAATCATTACTCGAGGTATTATTACCAATATTACCAAAAATAGCGTATTCATAAATTTTGAGTTTTAAGTTTTGAATAGAAAAAGTAGACTCAACATTTATAATTTAACATTAAACCCACCTTCCGGAAACTATGGTGCAACTGATTGATATAATTAAGTTGTCTTTTTATTTTTATGGACTACATTATCATTTTCGGCATTTTGATTTCCAGTTTGTCCAGCAAATCCTTCTGCTGGAAGTTAAGTGCCACGGGTTTCCGTACGCTTTTTCCTGAAAGGCGATCTCTCAGGG
>JAGXSW010000069.1 GCA_018333715.1 Syntrophaceae bacterium
AAAGAGGTCTATGGGGCAGACGGTGTCTCCTGGTCCCCGGAGGCCGAAGCCAAGGCAAAACGGCTCGAAGCCAACCCTGAAATGAAGGATTATACGACCATGATGGTCAAATCCCATCTGAGTCTCTCTCATGATCCAACCAAAAAAGGAGTGCCAAAGGGGTGGATTTTGCCGATCCGGGATGTCCTGGTCTTCTCCGGAGCAAAGTTTCTCTGCCCGATGGCTGGAGCGATCAGCCTGATGCCCGGAACAGCCTCTGATCCTGCCTACAGAAGGGTCGATGTGGATGTCGAAACCGGCAAGGTAAAAGGTCTCTTCTAAACAGAAAAGAGGCGCGGCAATGCTGCGCCTCTTTTTTTTTAAAACATCCAAATGGTGTTTTGCGCCACCGGGGAATAAAGGTTATAAATAAGGAACCCATGAAAAACCAGGACCAAAGGAATTTGAATTTTTCCTGGATTCCTGGATTCCTAATAGATTATCAATGCCGAAGCATCTGATTACTTTTTACCCCGGCGCAAAGAAAATCTCAGTCGACGAGGGGGAGAACCTCCTCCAGGCCGCTATGGAAGCAGGAATCCACATCAATGCATCCTGTGGCGGGAGTGGAACCTGCGGGAAATGCAGGGTCCATCTCCTGAATGGGATAACCGATTCTCCGAAACATCCTAAGTTAACCCCGTTGGAATATGATCAGGGAGACCGGCTCGCCTGCCTCACAACCATTCGTGGAGACATCGATATCGAAATCCCTATCGAATCTCAGGTCGACAAATCGGTTCTTGAAATCAAGGGGGACCGGGAGGCGCATCAATATCTTCTTTCTCCACAGGATATTTATCAGCTCGTTCAGGACTGGGAGGTGGACCCTCCCGTATTCAAGAAATCTGTCCAGCTTGCCCCCCCTACTCTCAAAGACAATGTGAGCGACCTGACCCGCCTGACCAATGCTCTCGAGCGACAGCATGACATCCGTGGAATCTCCCCGGATTTCCGGGTCATCATGAAGTTAAGCAGAATCCTGCGGGAATCCGAATGGAACGTTACAGCCACCCTTGTTTTGACGAGGAAAGGTTATAAACTGATCAATGTGGAGCCTGGAGACGCCACCCATCAGAACTATTCGATTGTGCTGGATATCGGAACGACAACCGTCTCCGGCCAGATTCTTGACCTGAATAGCTGTGTTGTCGTCGCCTGCCCGGATGGGCAATGCGATGGGTCTACCCTCTTCGCCCTTGCTGAGGCCTCGGATTACAACGCCCAGATCAGTTACGGAGAGGATGTGATCACCCGAATCGTCTATTCGCAGAGGCATGGAGGGCTGAAAAAACTGCAGGAAGTGGTCGTCTCTACGATCAATAAGATCATTCAAGAACTGCTTGAAATGAGCAGGATCGATCGGTCTCTCATTTCCCACATGGTCATTGCCGGAAATACGACGATGACCCAGATTCTTTTAGGACTCGATCCAAAGTATATTCGAGAAGTCCCTTATGTTCCCACAGCCAACTTCATCCCGCCGGTAAGAGCGGTTCATCTCGGAATCAATGTTGACGACCACGTCCATGCCTACATCTTTCCAATGGTGGCAAGTTATGTCGGAGGGGATATTGTGGCCGGAATCCTCGGTTCAGGAATCTTTCAGAGAGAACCGCTCACTCTCTATATGGATATCGGCACCAATGGAGAGATCGTTCTTGGAAATAAGGATTGGCTCGCCAGCGTCTCTTGCTCCGCAGGCCCTGCCTTCGAAGGCGCAGGGATTAAATTCGGAATGAGAGCTACCCGAGGCGCCATCGAAGAGGTCAATATCAATCACCGAACCTATGAACCCATGATCCTGACGATCGGAAGGGCCAGGCCCATTGGCATCTGCGGATCAGGATTGATCGACACCGTTGCCGCCCTCCTCGGAACGGGGATGATTGATCCCAAAGGAAAATTCCGGAGAGACCTTCGAACGGGCAGGGTCCGGATGGGGCCGGACGGTTATGAATATGTCCTTGCCAAAAAAGAGGAAACAGCGATCCATGAGGATATTGCACTGACGGAGATAGACATTGAGAATTTGATCCGAACCAAAGCAGCCATCTATGCGGGCTGTAAAGTTCTTCTCGATAGCGTCGGATTGAGTTTTAACGACCTTGAACGGATGATCATCGCCGGCGGTTTTGGCCGCCATCTCGATCTGGAAAAAGCCATTCTCATCGGTCTGCTTCCCGAGATTGACATCGATAAATTCATCTTTGTGGGAAATGGGTCTCTGTTGGGGACAAGGCTCCTCTCCTTCTCAAAGAACCTTCTGAAAGAGGCGGAACGAATCGCCCTGATGATGACCAACCTCGAATTGAGCAATCATCCCGCCTTTATGAATGAATTCGTTGCGGCGATGTTTCTTCCCCATACCGACTCTTCTGCCTTTCCCCTGGTGACGGAAAGGCTCCAAAATGATCAGTGCAAATTGCAAAATTAGCAATGATCAATTAGAAATGTTACGTTAAATTTTTTTGGTTATTGGAATTTGGTGATTGGAATTTAATAAATTAGAACCATGAAAAGACAACAAAATCATTACTAAATTTAAAAGGGGGATAAAAAGATGACGGCAAAATTGATCAATGGCAATGAAGTCGCACAGCAGATTCGGGAAGAATTGAAACAGGAGGTAGCCCAGATTAAAGAGAAATACAATGTCACGCCGGGGCTGGTGACCATCCTGGTCGGCGAAAGCCCGGCCTCCATCAGTTATGTTACGGCAAAACAAAAAACCTCCAAGGACTTAGGATTTTATTCCATTCAGGACAACCAACCTGAGAACCTCACGGAAGAGCAGTTGCTCAACCTGATCGACAAATATAATAAGGATCCGAAGATCCACGGAATCCTGGTCCAGCTTCCACTGCCCAAACACATCAATGAGACCAAAATTCTTTACGCGATTGATCCGAAGAAGGATGTGGACGGCTTTCATCCTGTCAATGTGGGAAAACTGATGATTGGCGAGGCCGATTTCCTTCCCTGCACTCCGGCGGGCATTCAACAACTCCTGATCCGCTCCGGCGCCAAGATCGATGGCGCAGAGGTCGTTGTCGTTGGGCGGTCGAATATCGTCGGGAAGCCCATTACGAACATGCTCCTCCAGAAACAGAAAGGAGCCAACGCCACCGTCACGATTTGCCATACCGGCACAAAGGATATGGCCTTTCATACGAAAAGGGCTGATATTCTTATTGTGGCGGCAGGTAAACCGAAGGCGGTCACAGCCGATATGGTGAAGGAAGGGGTCGTTGTCATCGATGTGGGTGTGAACCGGATCGGAATGACTCCCGAAGGAAAGGCTAAACTCTGCGGCGACGTCGATTTCGACGGAGTCAAGGAGAAGGCGAGCGCCATCACTCCCGTCCCCGGCGGAGTGGGACCCATGACCATCACCATGCTGATGATGAATACGGTCAAGGCGGCCAAAGTGGCGGCAGGGATAAAATAGTCGGATAGTCAAATAGTCGATTAGTCGTATAGTGAAAGACTAAAAGACTATGAGACTATATGACTCTAGGACTAATCATGAAGATTGCGGTCTCCGGCAAGGGGGGGACGGGTAAGACGACCATAGCCGCTCTGATTCTCCGTTACCTCCTCCAGAAAAACTACAAACCCATTCTCGCTGTCGATGCCGACCCCAACTCCAACTTCGGCGATGCCCTTGGCGTGAAGGTGCAAAGCACGGTTGGAAAGGTTTTGGACGGTTTTTTAAAGGATAAAGAGAGCCTGGCGATGGGAGTGGTCAAGGAGTCCCTGATTGACTACAAACTCTCGGAGATCCTGGCCGAAGAGAAGGGTTTTGATCTCTTGAGCATGGGACAGGGAGAAGGACCGGGCTGTTACTGTTATCCCAATACCATCATCCGGAATTACATTGAAAAGCTCGCTTCCAACTATAAACATGTGGTGATCGATAATGAAGCGGGAATGGAGCACATCTCAAGGAGGACCAACGGGAGCCTCGATGTGCTCTTTCTGGTCTCCGATCCATCCATGAAGGGAATCAGGACCTGCAAGAAACTCGAAGACCTGGTCAGCGAATTGGGTTTAAACATCAAAAAGACTTACCTGCTCATCAACAGGGTCTCACACGAGACTCCGCCTCAGATAGAGGAGGAGATTAAGAGATTGAATCTCAACCTTCTCGAAATCATCCCGGAAGACGAACATATTGTTGACTATGAACTGAGAGGGATCGCCATGCTCAATTTAGAAGAGTCAAGCCCCTCTGTCATCAAAATAACGGAGGCCATGGCAAAGATATTTCCATGAAACCATAACCCGTAACTTAGCCCTTTAGGGATGAGTTTTCAGGGCTCCTGCGGCAGGGCCCTGAGTTACATATTCGACAAAGCATTTATCCTTCATAATTGAGGGATTACAAAAGTGAGACAAATTCCATTGACAACCTTTTGTAAAAAGTTTTACACTTATTTGTGAAATATTTCGTTAACCCCGTTAGAAATTCCAGCGGGGCATTAAGTCCCGCCGGAATAATTCTGAAATGTAACACCGCTGCAGAGCAGTGGGGCATTATTTCTAACGGGGTAAAAAGGAGGAACGTATGATTTTAATTGGGGAAAATATTCAAATTCTATCAAAAGTCGTTTCCAATGCCCTGAAAGAAAAGGATGAAAAACCATTGCAGGAACTTGCAATCAAACAGGCCAAGGCAGGGGCTGACTACATCGATCTCAATATCGGTCCCGCAAGAAAAGACCCCGAAGTGATGAAGTGGCTTGCGGGGGTCATTCAGGAGGTCGTCAAAAAGCCCCTTTCGCTGGATACGACCAATCCGGTTGCCATGGAGGCAGGTCTCTCCGTATGCAAAATTCCCCCATTGATCAATTCCGCTTCCGGCAAGCAGGAGAGCAAGGAGAAGATGCTTCCACTGGCCGCCAAGTATAATTGTGATGTTGTCCTTTCGGTGTTGATCGATGCAGGAATACCAACCGATTCCTCATCGAGAGCAGAGGCGATTATGGAGACGGTCGCCTATGCCAATGAGATTGGAATCCCCAATGAAAGGATCTGGGTCGACCCCATTATGATGCCCATCTCGGTCGATCAACCTCAGGTCGTTGAGCTTTTTGAGTTTATGAAGATCCTCCAGGATATCTGTCCGGGCGCCAAATCAACTCTGGGTCTTTCCAATATCTCCAATGGCACTCCTGAGCACTTAAGAGGGATATTAAACCGTATCTGCCTGGCGATGCTCGATCGATATGGCTGTTTTTCCGCCATTGTGGATAGCTTTGATGAGGAACTGGTAAAGCTCGCCAAGGGACAATTGCCGGACATCAAAAATTTGATCTACAGAGCCATGGATGAAGAGGTGGATACATCCAGCCTTCCAAAAAAAGAAACAGACATTGTCAAGACGGTCAACGTGATCATGGGAAGATCCCTCTACTCCCATTCGTGGTTGGAAACATAGTGACACGAATATCACGAATAAAAACGAATGAAACGAATATTCGTGTGATTCGTTCTCATTCGTGCCATTCGATAATAAAAAGGAGGCAAGTATGCAACTCAACGATTTTTTTGAACCCTATAAGGGTGAAACTAAAGAGGTCGCCATCGGACCTTCAGGTAAAGCAGTGAAACTGGGCGGCGAGCAGACCCTGCCCTTCCATGCTTTTGAAGGAAAAGAGGGAGCGCCTGTTCGATTCGCTCTGGAAGTGTTTGATGCCCCTCCCGAAGGCTGGCCGGAACACCTCCGTTCCTCTTATGCGGATGTCCTCTCGGACCCCGTGGCCTGGGCGGATAAATGCACAAACCAATACGGCGCTGACCTGATCTCCCTTTATCTATCCAGTCTGGATAGCGAGAATGCTGATCCCACAAAAATCGCCGAAAAGGTGAAAGACATTGCAGACCACATCTCCGTTCCTCTCATTGTCCTGGGGGTTGGGGATAAGGATAAGGATGCAAAAGCCCTCGTCGAAATAGCCAGGGTCTGCACGGGCAAAAATCTCCTCCTCGGCCCCCTGGTAAAAGAAAATTATGAGGAGATTGCAAAGGCCGCACTGGAGGGAGGGCACAGTATTATTCCTCAGAGCCCTCTCGACATCAATCTCTGCAAGGAACTCAATGTGAAATTGGCCAAGTTCTTCCCGAAGGAGAGGGTCGTCATCGACCCCTTATCCGCAGCCATCGGCTATGGAATCGATTACTCCTTCTCGATTATGGAGCGGGTCAAGCAGGTGGCGGTCATTCATAATGACGAAATGATGAAGGTCCCCATGGTTGCCAATATCGGAAAGGACTGCTGGAAGACAAAGGAGGCTAAGGAAGATAAAACTCAGGGAATACTTTGGGAAGCCCTGACGGCTTTCACCCTGATTTTAGCCGGGGCAAACCTTGTGATCATGCGGCACCCGGAGAGTTTGAAACTGGTCAAAAAATTAGTTTCTGGAAAGGAGTAACCCATGAGTAAAGGAGCTGTGAAACAAAAGGAGATCAATAAGATTATCAGGGCGGAAGATAACTGGGAACCAGTTGGTCCAACCCCTATGCCGGAAATATCCGATTTGCGACGATGGGATATGCGGCTTTTGAAGACTTATAAACCTTTTTATGCCCCCTTCTGCGACGTCTGCTGTTTCTGCACTTACGGAAAATGCGATCTCACCGAGGATAAGAAGGGCGCCTGCGGCATCAATATCGCGGGCCAGCAGGGAAGATGGGGGTTGATGTTCTCCCTGATGGGATGCTCGGCCCATGGCGCCCACGCTCGCCATCTGGTGGACTACCTCATCGAGAAGTACGGTGAAGATTATAAGATCGATCTGGGCGGCCAGGTGGATGTGGAAGCGCCCCATATGAGGACGGTCATGGGGCTCAAGCCGGAGACGCTGGGCGATCTTAAAAAGGGGATTGAATATGTGGAGAGGGGCATCATCCATGGTGTCTCAGCCACCCATATGGGACAGGAGGGAAGCGATCTTGATTTCGAGTCCAAATCCATGCACATCGGGATGCTCGATCATGTGGCCATGGAGGTTGCGGACATTGCCCAGACCATTGGATTCAAGTTCCCAACCTCTGTCGCTGAAACGCCTCTTTCAGGCCTGGGTTGGGGTTCGGTTGACAAAGACAAACCCGTTGTCACCTGCGTGGGACATAATGCCGCAGTAGCGACGGTGATGATTGACCATCTGATGAAAGCGGGCATATACGATCAGGTGGAAGTCACAGGGATCTGCTGCACGTCCCATGACAATATCCGGTATTCGGACAAGGCAAAGATCATCGGGCCCCTTTCAAAACAGATATTTTTTCTGAAGACAGGGATTGCAGATCTGGTAATGACCGACGAACAGTGCGTGCGGTGCGATATTCCTGAACTGGCAAAAGCCACGGGCAGCGCACTGATCGCCACATCCGACAAGATTAGCTATGGTCTTGATGATATGACCCACAAGGAGGTTGATGAGATTGTCCGGCTGGTCGTGGAGGAGGGCAAACAGGTCTTGATCCGTGACGTGGACAAAGCAGGAGAAGTCGCTGCCAAAGTTCTTCCACTTGTCGCTAAAAACCGGAAGGACAAGAAAGTGATTGTCACAAAGGATATGGCGCAGGAATTGGCTCAGACCTGTAAGACCTGTCAACTCTGTGACCGGGTCTGCCCCAACTTCCTGAATATCTCAGACGCCCTTGCCGATGTGCAGAAAGGGAAATTTGACCTCATGAGCGCAGTCTTTGCAAGATGCGTGGGCTGCGGAAAATGTGAGCAGGAATGCGCAAAGGAAGTGCCCATCATCAAGATCATGCAGGCGGCAGCCTCCTGGGACACCTATAATATCAGAGTTGGAAGAGGGCCGATCCAGGACGTGGAGATCAGAAAGGTGGGGGCGCCGATTGTCTTAGGGACCATTCCGGGTATTATCGCCATTGTCGGCTGCTCCAACTATCCTGAAGAGATTGAGGAAGTCGCTGAAATCGCCGAGGAGTTTGCAAAGCGGAAATATATCGTCGTCCTTTCCGGCTGTGCCGCCATGGCCGCCGGGATGAAAAAGGATGCCGAGGGAAAAACCATCTATGATAAGTATAAACCCGAGTTTGACGCAGGCGGTGTGCTCAATGTGGGAAGCTGTGTCGCTAATGCCCATATCACCGGAGCAGCCATGAAGGTCGCCAACATCTTCGCCAAGCTGCCGCTGCGGGCTAACTACGAGGTCATTGCCGACTATATTCTGAATCGGGTAGGAGCCGTGGGTCTGGTCTGGGGCTCTTACTCCCAGAAGGCCTTTACCATTGGAACGGGATGCAATCGCATGGGCATTCCTGTTGTCCTCGGTCCCCATTCTGCGAAATACCGGAGACTCTATCTATCGAGAAAGGAAGAGGACGACTGGACCGTTATGGACGGAAGAAAGAAGGAACTCGTCAACACCGAGGAGCCTTCTCCCGAACATCTGATGGTCGTCACTGAAAGCAAAGAGCGGGCCATGATCACCCTTGCGAGGCTCTGTATTCGGAAGAACGATACCGCCCAAGGAAGGCAGATCAAACTGAATCACTACATCTCTCTCTATAAACAGCATATGGGTTCCCTTCCCGATGATCTGCAGAACTTTGTAAGGAACGACAAGGACATACCCATCGTCTATAAGAAAGAGGTGAGTGAATATCTGAAGACAGTGGGTTGGAAACCTAAACCCCTTCTCACCTTACCCACCTTTATCGGGACATATGAAAGCAATATCCCCATCGATGCGGTGGTTAAATGAAGACACTCATCATCTATGACGGAGATTACGGCAAACGGTTCTGGGAAAACATCAGCCGTCATGCTCCAAAACAGTGGGAGGTCCAGGGGTTCCACTATTCTAAAAAGATCCCCCGTTTTGTCGAAGAGCTTTCCGATTACCTTCCGGGGGACCTCCCCAACTGCGATCTCCTGATCTCCGTTCAGGAGCAACCGGTCCTGGCTGAAATGATCCCCCTGTTTATAAAAAAGATGGGCGCCAGGGCTGTCATCGCTCCGATTGACAGCAAGGCTTACTTGACTTCAGGTTTGGCAAGACAACTTAAGAAGAAGCTCGAAAAAGATGGGGTTGAGCTCATCCACCCGATGACCTTTTGCACATTATCGGAGAAGATGTCAAAGAATGAGCTCATTCTGGAGTTTGTCAAATACTTTGGCAAACCGGAAGTGGAAATTGAAATAGAAAACGAAAAGGTAAAAAAGGTCACGGTCATCAAGGAAGCCCCCTGCGGGAACACGAGGTATGTCGCTGAACATCTCATCGGAACCCACATCAAGGATGCGGTGGAAAAGGCCGGCATCCTCCACCATAACCATCCCTGCATGGCCGCCATGGTGATGGATGCGGAAATTGGCGACACCCTGATGCATCATGCGGGGTTACAGATCAAGCTGGCCGTGGATGAAGCCATCAAAAAAACAGTGATTCGTGCCTGCACGCCGAAGTGACGGCGTTCCGGCACGCAGGCGTGAATCGTGATTCGTAACATCTTCAACGATTCACCCTTCACCCTTCACAACTCACAAAAGAAATGGAGGAGAAAAAATGAGCTTACCATACTATCACGTCAACGTATTCACAGGGATTAAGTCGTGCAAGGTGATGGAGGATCCTCAAACCCTTGCCAAGATCGCCAAAAAGGCCCAGCGACCCCTTCTTGTTCTGGGGCCTAAATGCGGCGAAGTGAATCTCGGAGGAAAACAGCTTCTTGATTATGGCATCGAGATTGCGAAAACCCTTGGCGCTGCCATCTGTGCAACAGCAAACATCAAGAAGAAGCTCCTGGAGGCGGGGGTGACGCCTGATTCCACTTACGATGCGGTCGAGATCATCAACCATCTTAAAGACTCTGATTGGAAGGGTGTTAAAAAAGAGGGAAACCATGATTTTGTCATGTTTCTGGGAATCAGACCGGATCTGGGAAATCAGGGATTATCCACACTGAAGCATTTCGCCGGCCATCTCAAGACCGCCACCCTGTGTAAATATGTCTTTCCCAACGCCAACTTCTCCCTTCCCAATCTGAAGGATGACAAGTGGAAAGAATATCTTGACAATATGATCCAGGGTTTAAAATCTTAAATCTGAAAATAAAGAAGGAATAAAGAAAGGAGGAAAACATGTTTTCTGTCGATGTGGGACCTCAGTATGAAGGGGAAACCGTAAGAAAGGAAGATTTTCAAATTGAGTTCGGAGGGCCGAAGCATAAGTTCAAAGCGGAGCTGGTGACCGTCAAACCTGCCGCTGAAGTGGAAGACGAAAAGATCGAGATCATCGGAAAGGACATCAAGGATTTTGAAGAGGGAGCGTCCGTTCCCATCTTCATTAAGATCGCTGTAGCCGGCGAGCAGCTCGAAAAAGATATGGAGCCCGTCTTTGAGCGCCGGGTCCACATGTATGTCAATTACATCGAGGGCTTCTGGCACATGGCTCAGAGGGACGAGATCTGGATGAGAATCCATAAAGACAGTTTTAAAAAGGGCCTCAACTCCCTGGACGAGATCGGAAGGATTCTCGCAATGCTCTATAAAAATGAGCTTTCGATCATTGAAAAGATCCAGATCACTTTTATCACCGATCCTGAAAAGGTGGAAAAAGAAGTCCTTGAGGCAAGAGAGGTCTACAAGGCAAGGGATGACCGGCTGAAGGGAATCACCGAAGAAGAAGTGGATGAGTTCTATGGATGTTCTCTCTGCCAATCCTTTGCGCCCACCCATGTCTGCGTTGTCACTCCGGAGAGGGTTTCCCTCTGCGGAGCGATCAACTGGTTTGATGGAAGGGCCGCTTATAAGATGGACCCCGAAGGACCCCAGTTTGCCATCAAGAAAGGAGACCTTCTGGACCCGGAGAAATTTATCTACTCCGGAGTCAATGCCATCGTGGCAGAGAAGTCCCTTGGCAGCAATAGTGTATTCTGCCTCCACAGCGCACTGGAAAGCCCTCACACCTCTTGCGGATGTTTCCAGGCCATCCTTTTTTATATCCCGGAGGTGGATGCCTTTGGTGTGGTTCACCGCGACTTTATGGGCGAGACCGTCACCGGTCAAAAATTTTCAGGCATCGCTGGAGAGGCCTCCGGTGGAAGGCAGAACGAGGGAATGCTCGGCCTGGCCATCTCTTACATGAAGTCAAAGAAATTCATTAAGACCGATGGAGGGTTAAAAAGGGTCGTCTGGCTCCCAAAAGGCATTAAAGAACAGATCAAAGATGTCCTCGATGAGGCAGGCATGTATGACAAAATTGCAACGGAAGAAGATGTGAAGAATGTGGATCAATTAACAGAATACATGAATCGAGTCGGACATCCCTGGGTAACAGGTTAATGGCCAATGACCAGTTTTCAATGATCAATTAGCAATGGTCAATGATTGGTCTGTAAGAATCGGTTATTAAAATAATCAATGGTTATTGTCAATTGACCATTGATTATTGATTATTTGAGAGGAGGATCTCATGGCGCTTAAGGCTTCGGATATTCAGAAAAAACTGCCGGATGGCGGCAAAAAGAATTGCAAAGAATGCGGGTTCCCCACCTGTTTTGCCTTTGCAATGAAACTGGCATCGGGCGCAGTGACTGTGGATAAGTGTCCCTATCTGCCGGGCGAGATTAGAACAGAACTCGAAGAGGCATTGGCTCCACCCATCAGGCTGGTCACCATCGGTGTGGGGGAAAATGCCATGAGTATTGGCGAGGAAGAGGTCATCTACCGACATGAAAAAACCTTTTACAGACCTTCCGGGATCGCCATCCTCATCACCGACAAGGAAGATGAGGGAACCATCTCCGCTAAGATCAACAAGCTAAAGACACTCCAGTTTGACCGGGTGGGTCAGAAGCTGAAAGCGAATCTCTTCGCTTTGAAGTATGCGGGAAATGCTGAGAAGTATCTGGGCCTGGTAAAGAGGGCGGCCGCAGAAGGGTTTCCCATTATTTTAATCTGTGAAGACCTGGACACCCTGTTTAAAGCAAGGGATCTGATTGCAGATAAAAATCCCCTTCTCTACCCTATCACAAAAGAGAATCTGGATGCCGCTCTTCCGAAGATCAAGGCAAAACCTACGCCCATCGGAGTGAAGACCGGCGGAATTGAAGAAATCGTTCCCATCACCAAACGGCTCAAGGAAGAAGGCATTCTGGACATCGTCCTCGATCCTTCCCCTAAATCGTTGAAAGAGATGATCAGGGACTACACCCTTATCCGGAGGGCCGCCCTCAAGAAAACATTCCGGCCTCTGGGCTACCCCATCCTTTCTCTGCCCTGTATGCTCGCGGAAAATAAGATGGAGGAAATCCTTCTGGCATCGGCAGGAGTGATCAAGTATGCAGGCATCGTCGTCCTCTCCGATTTTGAAAAAGAGATGCTCTATCCTCTCCTTGTCTTAAGGCAAAACATCTTTACCGATCCGAGGGTTCCCCTTGCGGTGGAGCAGAAAATTTATGAAATCGGAACGGTCTCTACCGAATCACCGGTGCTTCTGACGACCAATTTTGCGTTGACCTATTTTGCAGTGGCCAGTGAAATCGAAAATAGTAAAATTCCTGCCTATCTCTGCGTAAAAGATACGGAAGGTTTATGTGTGCTTGCAGCCTGGTCAACGGGAAAGTTTAGCGGAGACACGGCCGGGCCATTTCTCAAGAAAATAGGAGTCGGAGATAAAGTTAAGAATAAGAGGGTCATCATCCCTGGATTTGCCGCAAGGATCAAGGGAGAACTTGAAGAGGAATTACAGGGCTGGGAAGTGATTGTGGGTCCCCGTGAGGCAAGCGATCTGCCCGCCTTTCTTCCCCAGATGATTGAAAAATGGAAGAGTCAGAGCAAATAGAGGAGATCTTCAGGAGGTTCCATCCGGAGAGAGAAAATTTACTCCTTCTGCTGCAAGAGATTCAGGAGAAAGTGGGCTACCTCTCAAGGGGGGCGATGGAGAGCGTAGCTCATTTTTTCCATCTCCCTCCTTCTGAAATTTTTAGCATTGTCACCTTCTACAATCAGTTCAGAAGAAAGCCCCCTGGCCGCGACCCCGTCCATGTCTGTCTGGGGACCGCCTGCTACCTCCTGGGGGGGAACTTAATCCTCGATGCCTTCTCAAGGGAACTCCATATCGAAAAGGGGGATACGACAGAGGATGGAAATTTCAGCCTCGATGCCACAGCCTGTTTTGGGTGCTGTAATGTCGCCCCTGTGGTCAAGATCAACAGCCAGATCTACCCTAAAATGACTCCGGGAAAGGTGGAGGAAGTCATCATCAACCTTCGGGACAAGGATAAAAACTAAGCAAGGTTAATGGGTTAGGGTTATGAAGCCCGTTTCGCATATTATTGGTCTTATAGTCTTATGGTCGTATAGTCGTATAGTTTAGAACAAAAAGGTTAATTGACTATTAGACTATCTGACTATAAGACTAACTGACTTAAGATGACCTATTCACAAATCAGAGATCAGGCAATGGAATTCCGCCGGGAGAAAATGGCCGGCGGGACGCCCAAGATCTTTATCGGGTGCGCCACCTGTGGGGTATCGGTCGGCGCGCTTGAGGTGGCGGAGGCATTTGAAAAAGAGCTCATCAAACATAACCTCCAGGGAGAGATTATCAAACTGGGATGCCTGGGAATTTGTTTTGCCGAGCCCCTCGTCTATATCACGAAGCAAGGCAACCCCACGATCTGCTATAAAAATCTGAAACCGGAAGACGCTTTTAGGATTGTTTACAACTACCTGATTGAAGATGATCCCTGTTTCGATCTGGCCATTGGGACCCTGGAGATAAAAGAAGGGGGTATTCCCTATATCCCGGAACTTGAAAGATTTGAAAAGGAGGAAAGAATCATCCTCCGGTATGCGGGACTAATCGACCCTGAAGAGATCAGGGATTATATCGCCCTGGGCGGCTATGAAGCGCTGGACAAAGCCCTATCCATGGGAAAAGAAGAGATCATCGGCGAGGTGAAGCGATCAGGGTTGAGGGGACTGGGAGGCGCCGGCTTTTCTGCAGGGATGAAATGGGAGGAATGTCTCAAGGCAAAGGAACATCCCAAATATATTGTGTGCAATGGAGATGAAGGCGATCCAGGCGCCTTCATGGACCGGGTCGTTCTTGAGAGCTCTCCTCACCAGGTCATCGAAGGAATGGCCATTGCTGGCTATTCACTCGACGCCCACCAGGGCTACATCTACATCCGTTCAGAATATCCTCTTGCCATCCAAAAGGTCAATCATGCCTTAATGCAGGCCAGGGAGCATCGTCTGCTTGGGAAAGATATTTTAGGAAAAGGGTTTGACTTCGACATAAAGGTTTATCCTGGAGCAGGAGCCTTTGTATGCGGTGAGTCCACCGCCCTGATGTATTCGATCGAGGGAAGAAGGCCCATGCCAAGGGTCAGACCGCCTCATTCTGTTGAGAAGGGCCTCTTTCGTAAACCCACTCTCTTAAATAATGTCAAAACCTTCTCCTGTATCCCCCCTATCCTGCTGAAGGGGGCGGAGTGGTTTTCAAAAATTGGGACCCTCCATTCGAAAGGGACCACCGTCTTCGCCCTGGCAGGAAAGATCAAGGAATCGGGTCTGGCTGAGGTGAGGATGGGAACCACCTTAAAAGAGGTCATTTATCAGATCGGAGGAGGGATTAAAGAGGATAAAAGGCTGAAGGCGATCCAGGTGGGAGGGCCTTCAGGCGGATGTATTCCCGCTCAATATATCGATACGCCGGTTGACTTCGACTCCTTAAAATTTCTTGGTTCGATGATGGGCTCCGGCGGACTGATCGCAATGGATGATGAGACCTGCATGGTCGATATGGCCAAATACTTTCTCACTTTCATGCAGAGCGAGAGCTGCGGAAAGTGCACCTTCTGCCGGATAGGAACCAAGCATCTTCTTCTCCTGTTAGAGGAGATCACAAAGGGGGAAGGGACCCTGGATCATCTCCGCCTTCTCAAAGAACTTTCAGAGGAGATCGTTGAAGGCTCTCTGTGCGGCCTGGGGCAAACCGCTCCAAATCCCATCCTCACCACCCTGAGGTATTTCGAGAGCGAGTATATTGCCCATGTCGTTGAAAAGAGATGTTCGGCTCTGGTCTGCCGCGATCTGATCTCCTATCTGATCGTTTATGATAAGTGCTGGAGAAGCTGTGAACACTGCGTCCTCAAGTGTCCGGCAGAGGCTATTCATCCGGATGAGAAGAACATCAAGATCATCGACCAAACCAAATGTGTGAAGTGCGGGATCTGTCTGGAGGTCTGCCCCAGGGAATATAATGCTGTGATCAAGGTCTCACCAAAGATAGGTGTAGCTCAGGATTAAAAGAAATGTAGCGTCGGCATTTATTGCCGACGAAAAGGATCATTCGCCCTCAATAAATGAGGGCGCTACACTACTTATCGTCGTATAGTCAGATAGTCTTTTAGTCAATGACTATAAGACTACGAGACTATAAGACGATATGACTAAAAGGAAACAACATGCCATCCATAATCATTGATGGTAAAGAAATAACAGCAGATCCCGGAGAGAAGATCCTCTGGGCCGCTCTCCGTTCGGGGATCTACATCCCCAATCTCTGCGCCACCGAAGGCGCTGAACTGCCATTCGGAGGATGCCGTTTGTGCATTGTCGAAGTGGAAGTCGGAGGCCGCAGGGAGATGCTCACCGCCTGTTCGGAAACAGTCCGTGAGCGGATGAAAGTCTACGTCCATACGGAAAAGATAGCGAGGATGAGACGCACAGCGTTTGAACTCATCATGAGCGACCATCACATCGACTGCAAAAATTGTGCGAAGGGGAAAACCTGCGAGCTGATCAGGATTTCCTCCACTTTGAAGTGGAGCCTCCGGCCCAAAACCCTGAGGGGCCTTGTCCGTGATCTTCCCGTTGACGATTCCCATCCTCTCTTCGCTTATGATCCGAAAAAGTGTGTGAAATGCGGAAAATGTGTTTTCGTGTGCCAGGGTCTCGGGAAATCCTTTCTCGATTTTGCCTATAGAGGGTTTGAGATGGTTGTCACGACGTTTGATCATCTTCCCCTCTCTTCCCTGGGATGCAAATCCTGCCTGGAGTGTGTGAGGGTCTGTCCCACGGGCGCTCTCTATCTTAAAGAGACCTCTAAAAACGTCATTCCGGCGAAAGCCGGAATCCAGCAACTTCTGACATCACCGGACCTCTGCTCTGGAGGTTCCCTTAAAGAGACCGGAGGCCTGGGAGATGGATAGAGAGTTTTTAACCCTGAAGGAGATTGAAGGGGTGGTGGTTCATGATCTCTATCTCAAAAAAGAAGTGGCCAGGAGATCCGAGGCTTTTGAATATCTCGACGATGTGGAAAAGATGACGGATTACGTTGGCGGAGAGGTTGTGGTCTCCCCTCCTATCCGGTGTGATTGGATGATGAAGAAGGTATTCTATCCGGGAGTGGAAGCTTATTTTCTCTATAACCGTAAAGACGAAGAGTTTCCTCCCTCCATGCAGGTCCTCTTTTCTGGAGGGAAGGCGAGGGAGTTAAAAGGGGATGACCTATCTGTTCTGGCCATCGCCACGATCAATCACATGATTCATTACATCAGGCTTTCCAATCCTGACAGGTCACTGCCGGAGATCTGCTCTGTGGTTTAGTGACATTTTAAATAGGGAGTGAAAAATTGGCGCAAAAAGATGTCTTAATCATCGGCGGAGGAATATCGGGAATGACAGTGGCAAAAGAGTTGGCGCAGTCAGGTGTTTCTGCCCTCCTGATTGAAAGAGATCCCTCCTTGGGGGGGCTTGCCGCCTCTTTCTGTTGTAAGGCTTCTGAATCCTGCAACAAATGTTTTGCCTGCGTGGCGGACAAGAGGGTTTTGGAGATCCGAAATGGGCCCTCCATTTCCATTCTCACCCAAACCGAATTGACCGGCCTGAAAGGAGGGCCTGGAGCCTATAACGTCTCCTTGAAAAATGGAAAAGGGAGGATGGATATTGATGTCTCTGCCATCGTGATTGCGGCGGGAGTCGATCCTTTTGATGCCTCCCTGAAGGCCGAATACGGGTATGGCCGCTATAAAAATGTGATCACCGCCAGGGATCTGGACGAAATGCTCCGTCTTCGAGGAAAGCTTTTCTGTCCCTCGGACGGGAGACTTCCAAAAACTGTAGCCTTCTTCCAGTGCGTGGGAAGCCGGGATGAGTCCATCGGAAACCTTTACTGTTCTCAGGTCTGCTGTGCCTATGCGCTCCGCCTGATCAAGGCGATCCGTTATCAATACCCCGAAACGAAGGCCGCCTTCCTCTATATGGACATTCAGCCTGCCGGAGCCTCCTTTGACCAGTTTCTAAACTCCTGCCGGCAGGATAAAGGGATCCGCCTCATCCGGAGCCTTCCCTCAAAGGTCTATCACTCTCCCCTCTCCGATGGTTTGAGGGTGAGATTCGTAGATCCTTTAAAGGGCGAGGTGGCGGAAGAGCCTTTCGATCTGATCGTCCTCTCCGTGGGATTGGTGTTGAGAAAAGATTCGAAATCACTCGCCAGGCTGTTTAATTTGAATTTCAATGAGGAGGGTTTTTTTGCGCCTCCGCCTGCCCAAACCGGCGTCTTCATCACTGGGGCTTGCAGTGGACCGAAGGATATTGACCGTTCCATCATTCATGCAAAATCGATCGCCTGCACGGTTCAACAATATCTGAAAGGGAGGAGTTAAATGGCTCGGATCGGTATATTCATCGATGGGATGGGAGGTTCGATCCCTGCCCCCTTTCGGGAAAAGATCGTTTCTGTCATCCGGGGACTCCCGGAGATTGCTTTCTCTGTTGAGGAAGAGAACCTCGCCTCTCCCGGGGCATTGCAAAGGATGGCTGAACATCTGAAGGCAGAGGAGGTGGATAGGGCGGTCATCCTCGGAGGAAGCCCCAAACTCTATGAGACTTCATTTAATAAATTTGGATATCCTGTTCTTCTCAATCCCTATCTCCTCACAGTGGCCAATCTGAAGGAACAGACCCTTCAGGCCGTGGCCAATGAAGAGGAGGCCGTTGAAAAAGCCCGAAAGATGATGATCAAAGCGATTCATCTGGCCTCTTCCTCCGGCCCCATTGAGTCCCGATCCCTTCCATTGACGCCCCAAACCCTGGTCATCGGAGGAGGAATTACAGGGATCGCCATCGCTCTTGCCCTGGCGCGATCAGGAATCCAGGTCTATCTCCTGGAGAAGGGGAAACATCTGGGCGGTAAGGCTTTGGAACTTCGCAGGTTTTATAACCGGCCCGAAGAAGTTCAGAAGTGGGTGGAGGAGAAGGTCTCCGAAATCAGCCGGAATTCCCGTATCACCGTGATCAGTGAAACAGAGCTGAAGCGGCTCGATGGCCATCTGGGCCGCTTCCAGGCAACAGTCCGGAAGGCGAACGGAACGGAAGCGGTTCTCTCTCCCTCTGCCATCGTCGTCGCAACAGGATATGAAGTGGAACGAAACCGGAAGGGAATTTATGGCCACAGGAGTTTTATCTCCTTTGCTGAAATGGAAACGCTTCTGGCCGAAAACGAGATCCCTTCTCTTCTCAGAAATGGGAAAAGGGTTGAATCGGTCGCCTTCCTTCTCGGTGAAGTCAATGGGGATGTGAAGATCGATTCGATCAATGCGGTCAAACAGAGCCTTCTCCTTCAGGAGGCATTCCAATGTCAGACAGTCATTCTCTGCAAGGACCTGAAGGTCTCTTCAGATGGAATGGAGCGGCTCTACCGGAGGGCGAGAGAGCGAGGCGCCCTCTTTATCAAATTTGAGGAGCCTCCGAAGCTCTCCATCGTCAACGGTCAGATTCAGGTCGATGTAAAGGACACGTCGGCCATTCGCAAGGAGGATGAATGGCCTCTCTCCATTCTTTCGGATCTCATTGTCCTGAGCGATGCTCTCATCCCGAACCCTGAGACTGAAAATCTTTGCAGGATTCTCGGCCTCCATCGGGGAAACCGTGGATTTTTCATGGAGGATAATCCCCAGCTCCTCCGGGTGAGATCGAATCGAAGGGGAATCTTTGTGGCCGGGGGATGCCGGTTCCCGCAGGAAGTTTCGGAAACCCTGAACGAGGCAGGGGCAACGGCGCAGGAGGTGATCGCCCTTCTTTCAGGCGGGATTTATCCTTACGATCTTTCCGTCGCAGAGGTCGATCCCGAGAAATGCGCAGTCTGTCTCACCTGTCCCAGGCTCTGTCCTCATTCCGCGATCACTGTGGAGAAGTATGCGGAGAAGAATATCTATATCACTCCGGGAATCGGAGAAGGGGTGAAGTGGGGAGCCGCCAGAGTTGACCCCGTTGCCTGTTATGGATGCGGAATCTGTGTCGGCGAATGCCCTGCAAAAGCGATCACGCTTCGCCATCAGCCCGATGAATTGATCTATGCCCAGATGAACCTTAGTGATTGATAGGGAGATGGGGAGATGGGGAGATGGGGAGAAAATTAATAACCAAACACCAAATTCCAATCACCAAATAAGCACCAATGTCCAAAATCCAAAATTTCAAACAAAACCATTTAGATCATTGGTAATTGGAATTTATTAACAGTATCATAATTGAATTGACATAAACATTGGAAAATCTCCCCTACCCCTCTTTGCCAAAGAGGGGTAATTCCTCCCTTAGAAAAAGGGAGGTCAGGAGGGATTTTACAAATTAGATGAGTGGAGAGTTTACATGGTAAACTTTGAGCCTAAGATTGTGGCTTTTTGTTGTGACCAGTCCGGATATCCTGCCGCAGATATGGCGGGAGGTCTGGAACTCAACTTTCCCGGTAACGTTGAGTTCGTCCGGGTTCCTTGTGCGGGTCGAATCGAAACCCTCTATCTCCTGAAAGCGCTGGAAAGAGGAGCGGACGGGGTTCTGATCTTCGCCTGTTACGAAGAGAACTGCCAATTCCTCAGGGGGAATCTCCGGGCAAAAAGCCGTCTCTCCTATGCCCATCGACTCCTGGAGAAAATCGGACTGGAGAAAGAACGAATCGAAATCTGCCATCTCGCCACCAATTGCGGCCCTAAGTTGGCGGAGACCCTTCACCGAAAATCGGAACAGTTGAAAAAACTGGGACCCAACCCGGCCAAAATATAAGTTCGGGAATAATGGAATGGTGGAAAGTTGGAATATTGGGAATACAAACAAATACAAAATATGAACGAAAGTCGCCTAAAGGAAGCGAAGCTTTCTTTACCCATGATTCCAGTATTCCAATATTCCATTCTTCCATGTTCTTTTTAGGAGGCATTCATGATCAAGGCTGAACAGAAACCGTTGGAAGAGATTTTACTTTATCTTAAATCTTATGACAGAATCCTCTTGTCGGGGTGTGGGGCATGCGTCACCGTCTGCCAGGCCGGAGGCGAAAAGGAAGTGGGGCTTCTCGCTTCCGCTCTTCGGATGGCGAGAATGAAGATGGGAACCCCCCTCGAAGCGCTGGAAGCGACCCCTGCGCGTCAGTGTGAACCCGAATTTGCCGCCGAGCTATCGGAGACCGTTGAAAAGGTCGAAGCGGTCCTCTCCGTGGCCTGTGGAGTGGGTGTTCAGACGCTGGCGCGCCATTTCCCAAAGACTCCGGTCTTTCCGGGTGTCAATACAACCTTTCTGGGTGAAACAGTGACCCACGGAGTCTGGGAAGAACGGTGCCAGGCCTGTGGAAATTGCATTCTCGAGAGGACAGGGGGCGTCTGCCCGGTCGCCCGTTGCGCCAAACAACTCTTCAACGGACCCTGCGGCGGCTCCTCGAAAGGGAAGTGCGAAATCAAAAGAGAAGCGGATTGCGCCTGGCAACTCATCTATGACCGGCTCAATGGACTGGGACAACTTTACAGGATGGAAGAAATCATCCCGGCCAGGCGATGGGGTGTCGAATCGAGAGACAGTGGATTAAGAAGGATCGTGAGGGAGGATCTCAAAGTATGAAAGCTGGAAGCAATCTCGAAAATGTTTTATCAAAAGGCCTCTTTGCGGTGACAGGCGAACTGGGTCCTCCAAAGGGAAACGAAGTAAGCGTCATCAAACGGAAGGCGGACCTCCTGAGGGGTTATGTCGATGCGGTCAATGTCACCGACAATCAGACGGCGATTGTCCGGATGTCGAGCATTGCCGCCTCAAGCCTCCTTCTCCAGATGGGGATCGAGCCTGTGATGCAGATGACGACCCGTGACCGGAATCGCATCGCCATCCAGAGCGACCTCTTTGGGGCAACCGCCTTTGGCATCAAGAACATGCTCTGCCTCACCGGAGACCATCACACCTTTGGAAATCAGGTCGATTCAAAGAATGTTCACGATCTCGACTCCATCCAGTTGATCGACTGTGTTCGAACGATGAGAGATCAAGGAACATTGCTCGGCGGGGAGGAGAAGATAGAGGGGGAGATTAAACTCTTCATCGGCGCAGCGGAGAATCCTTTTGGCGATCCATTCGAGTTCCGGGCCATCCGTTTGGCCAAGAAGGTAGCCGCAGGGGTTGACTTCATCCAGACTCAGTGTATATATGATATGAACCGTTTCAAGGAGTGGATGAAGATGGTGAGGAATCTCGGTCTTCACGAAAAGGTCCATATCCTGGCCGGTGTGACTCCCCTTAAATCTGGAGGTATGGCTCGATATATGGCCAAGAATGTTTCGGGAATTATCATCCCGGATGAGATCATTGACCGGATTGTGAAAGCGAAGAAACCGGCTGAAGAAGGGATCAAGCTCTGTGTCGAGCAGATCCAGGAATTGAGAGAGATAGGAGGAGTTCACGGGGTCCACATCATGGCCATCGAATGGGAGCAGATGACGAGTCAGATCACGGAGATGGCTGGATTGTTACCCCGTCCCAAGGTAGCTTGACGAAGAAATTTATAAAATATCAATGCAAATTGGAAAATTGGCATTGCAAAGTTGACGGTCTCGTAAAATGTCCCGATCTGTCACCCTGAACTCGTTTCAGGGTCTCGTAAGTTCTTGATTTTATTAGATGCTGAAACAAGTTCAGCATGACATTTTTCCTGTTTCTTGACTTTTTACGAGACCATCAAAGTTAGCATTGTGTTAAATCACTGCTAATTGATCAATTTGAAATGATCTTTGGAGGAAGCCCATGACATTCAAAGAACGTTTGGAATCGGGAAAGTTTGTTGTCGTCGCTGAACTCCAGCCCCCAAAAGGAATCGATCTCTCCGAGGTCCATGAACATGCGGAACGATGGAGGGGCCGCGTGGACGCGGTCAATATTCCGGATCTTCAGAATGCCATCATGAGGCTGGGCTCCCTCTCGGTATGCGCCCTCCTGAAGGGAAAGGGGATCGAGGTCATCTATAACCTCTCCTGCAGCAACCGAAACCGATTGGCCCTTCAATCCGAACTTCTCAATGTCTCTGCCCTTGGCCTGAAGAATCTCCTCCTGCTCCAGGGTGACCACCCCTCCATTGGAGATCATTTTGAAGCCCAGCCTGTCCTTGATCTCGATGTGATCGGCTTGCTCGGCGCCGCCAAACGCCTCCAGGAAGGCTATGATCTCATGGGCAACGATCTCAAAGGGAAACCCGTATTCTTTGTCGGTACCCAGGTCAATGCGGCAGCCAAAGGCCATATCCTTGACCTCGAGGTGATGGATATGGAAAAGAAGATCCGTCAGGGGGTCGATTTTTTCTTCACCGGTTCCATCTATGAACCAGGTCTTCTGGAGACCTTCGTCAAGAAGGTCGCCCATTTTAAGGTCCCCATTATCGTGTCCATCACCCTGCTCAAATCAGTCGGGATGGCCCGTTATATCAATAAGCATGTGGAAGGGGCGTCCATTCCCGACTCCGTCATCGATCTCTTGCTCAAGGCTTCGGACAAACAGAAAACGTGCATCGAAATTGCCGGAGATTTCATCAGGGCCGCGAAACCGCTCTGCCAGGGCGTTCAGATCATTCCCCTTGGATGGGAAAATCTGGTCCCTGCCCTTCTCGACCAGGTCGGGTTATAAAAAAAGAAATGATGGCCAGGAAACTCTCTCCATCGCAGAAAAAAAGAAAGCCGACTGAACGGCTCACCCTTGTCAACAAGAGGATCGAGTCCGGAATGTTCCATGCCATCGCCGAGCTGGGGAATGACGGGATATTGGTATTCGAAGAAAACCATCGGATCGAATACGCTAATCGGGTGGCCTCTGAGATCACCGGATATTCGAATGAAGAGTTGCTGAAGATGACCGTGCTCTCACTTCTCGACACACCCGATCAATCATTTGTGGAGAATATCTTCATCCATCCCGAACGATATGGGGAAAAAACCTGCACCGAAGCCCATTTGATCACCTCCGCCGGAGGGGTCAAGGAGGCTGAGGTCTGCATTGCCCTGACCGAAACATCACATGGGGTTCGTAAAGGCTACGCTTATCTCAAGGACATCACGGACCGGAAAAATTTTGAAAGGGACTTAAAGGACTCCGAGGAAAAGCTCCGGAGGCTCTTCGAAAGGGTAAGGCATGGCCTCTTCATCAGTTCGAAGGAGGGCAGGTTTCTGGATTGCAACCAGGCCCTCCTTGACATGCTCGGTTATTCCGATAAAGAAGAGTTTCTCAAGATCGATATTGTAGGGGATCTCTATGTGAACCCTGAAGACCGAAAACTTTTCAGGGAGAGGACCGAGAGGGACGGCTATGTCAAAGATTTGGAAGTGGAATTCAAGAAGAAGAATGGGGGAAAAATTACGGTCCTGTTAACCGGCCATCCCATCAAAAATGAAGACGGAGAAATTATCGGTTACGAAGGAATTAACCTGGATATCACCGAGCGGAAACGGATTGAAGACGAGCTCCGTGAGGCCAATGAATTCTTCATGAATCTGATTGAGAGTTCCGTTGATAGCATTATCGCCGCGGATATGAAGGGCAATATTTTCATCTTCAATAAAGGAGCGGAGGCGCTGACAGGATACACGGCAGAAGAGGTCATTGGGAAACTTCACATTACAAAGATTTATCCGGAGGGCGTGGCCAAAGAGGTTATGAAGAAACTCCGAAGCCCGCAATATGGCGGGGTCGGGAAATTTATACCCACTCAGCTTAATGTCGTCAATAAGTTTGGAGAAGAAATGTCAGTCCAGCTTTCCGCCGCCCTCATTTACAACGGAGCGGGCCAGGAGATTGCCAGTGTCGGCATCTTTACGGACCTGAGGCCCCGCCTGTTGATGGAGAAGAAACTTCAGGAGACACACCTCCAGCTCGTTAGCTCCGAGAAGATGGCCTCTCTCGGAAAGCTGGCCGCAGGCATCGCCCACGAGATCAACAATCCTCTGGGCGGCATTCTCATCTATTCCAGCCTGATGATGGAAGACCTCCCGGAGGAAGACCCCAAACGGGGGGACCTCGCCCGAATTGTCCAGGAGGCGGGGCGATGTAAGGAGATTGTGAAAAGCCTGCTCGAATTTGCCCGTCAGACCGAACCGAAGAAGGATCCCACGGATATCAACCGGGCCATCAACGACGGACTCTTCTTCTTGGTCAACCAGGCCCTCTTTCATAATATCCGGATCGTCAAGAGCCTTGACCCCTTCTTGCCCTTTGTGCGAGGAAATTCAGGCCAACTGAAACAGGTCTTTATGAACATCATCGTCAATGCGGCAGAGGCCATGCATGGCAATGGGACCTTAAACATCGCCACATCGCCCTCTCCGGATAGGAAAACCGTGTGGATTGAATTTGCGGACACGGGTGAAGGCATCCCCGAGGAGAATCTCTCCCGCATCTTCGACCCCTTTTTTACCACAAAGGACGTGGGCAAAGGGACCGGGTTGGGTTTAGCGACTTCATATGGAATTGTTCAAGACCATGGAGGAACCATCAATGTCAGGAGTAAAGTCGGTTTAGGGACGTCTTTTATCATCGAACTTCCCGTCCAATCCCAAACGCAACCCATTCTGGAGGGACAATCCCTTCAATGAGGCGAGGTCGATAATGAATTCAAATTCTCTTCTCTCGGAAGTGGCTCAGGTCAGCGGCGAAAAAGTGCAGGCTTGCTATCAGTGTCAAAAATGTTCGGCAGGCTGTCCGGTCGCCTATGCCATGGACATCCTTCCCAATCAGGTGCTTCGTCACATTCAATATGACCACAGGGAAAAAGTCCTCGGCTCAAAAACGATCTGGATCTGCGCATCCTGTTATGCCTGCAGCGTTCGTTGTCCCAATAATATCGATATTGCCCGGATCATGGATACCCTGAGGGAGATTGCCAATCGATCGGGGATCAAACCGGGGGAAAAGGATGTCCCGGTCTTTCATTCCGTCTTCCTCGATACCATCAAATCGAAAGGCCGGATCCACGAGCTGAGCCTTATCCTCCAGTTTAAAATAAAAACGAGAGACTTCTTCAAGGATGCTTCCCTGGGATTGAAGATGTACCGTAAAGGGAAGATCAAACTCTTTCCGTCCAAGTTCGGAGGGGGAAAAGAGATCAAGGAGATCTTCAACTCATTTGAGAAAAGGGAAGTGAAGTGATGAATCACCAAATTCCAAACACCAATAACCAAAATTTAATCCCCTCAGTTATGGGGAAGATTTTTATAATATATGTAGCGCCCTCATTTATTGAGGGCGGAGTCCGTCCCGACTAAATCGGGACGCTACAAAAAGAGTGTTTGGTTATTGGAGCTTATTTGGAGCTTGCCTGCGCCTGCCCTGCCTACCGGCAGGCAGGCGCAGGCAGGGAATTTGGTGATTGGAATTTCAATCATTGACCAAGGAGATAAAAGATGAAAGAGGTTTCTTACTATCCTGGATGTTCCCTTCATGGGACTGCGAGGGAATACGATGAATCGATTCGGGGCGTCTCCGAGCTTCTCGGCCTTCAGCTCCATGAGTTAGAAGATTGGACCTGTTGCGGCGCCAGTTCTGCCCACTGCACGGATGAAGCGCTGGCCATCGACCTCGCCGCCCGCAACCTTGCCATTGCAGAGAAGAGCCGGCGGGAGTTGCTCGTCCCCTGCGTGGCCTGCTACAGCCGTTTTAAGGTTGCGGAAAAAGAGGTCAAGGAACACTCCGCCAAACTTCGCTTCTCCTATCAGGGAAATGTTCCTATTCGTTACTCTCTCGACTTCTTCTGTGACGAATCGATTCTCGAACAGGTGAAGAAGAAACGAGTGAAACCTCTCAAAGGCCTCAGGGTTGTCTGTTATTATGGATGTTTGACAGTTCGGCCTCCCCAGTTGACCGGAATAAAGAAGTATGAGGATCCAGTGCATATGGACCGCTTGATGGAGATACTGGGCGCGGAACCCATCCCCTGGTCCTATAAGACTGACTGTTGCGGGGCCAGCCTGGTGATGACACGGACAGACATCGTCAGGAGATTGGGTGGGAAACTCCTCTCCATGGCAAAAGAGGCTGAGGCGGACTGTCTGGTCACAGGCTGTCCCATGTGTCACTCCAATCTCGATACCCGTCAGGATGAACTGGGCAAGGAGGTTGGAGATAATTTCGACATCCCCATCCTCTATTTTTCGGAGTTAATGGGGCTGGCTCTTGGCCATAAAGATGCGAAAAAGTGGTTCGGCCACCATATCACCGATCCAATTAAAGTGCTGAGTGCAAAGGGGTTAGTGTAGCGAGAAAAAATCCGAAGCACGAAACAAATTCGAATGTTCGAAAATAAAAATGTCCCAAACAAAAAGTTTTGTAACATTTTAGCTATTTGAAAAAACTTCATAAAATCCCTCCCCACCTCCCTTTGCCCTCCGGGTCAGAGACCGCTCTGGGTCGGAGACCAAAGGGAGGAGAAATACTTCCCTCTTTGAAAAAGGGGGACTGAGGGGGATTTAGGATTTGTTTCGAATTGGTCCTAAGAGGACGCTTCGCCCGATATTCGGATTTCGGATTTAAGTGAGGGAAATAATGGTTGACAAAATCGGAGCTGTGATGGTCGTCGGAGGCGGAATCGCCGGGATCCAGGCTTCCCTCGATCTTGCTGAATCTGGTTTCTATGTCTATCTTGTGGAATCCTCACCCGCCATTGGCGGAGTGATGGCCCAGCTCGACAAGACCTTCCCGACCAACGACTGCTCGATGTGTATTCTCTCCCCTAAATTGGTCGAGGCCGGCCGTCACCTCAACGTCATGCCTCTCACCTATTCCGAGGTAGCGGAGGTCACGGGAGAACCCGGAAACTTCGAAGTGACCGTGAGGAAGAAACCCCGTTTCGTTGATCCTTCCAAATGCACGGGATGCGGAGAATGTCCTGAGGCCTGCCCGGTCCATATCAAGAGTCAATTTGACGAAGCCCTGGTTGACCGAAGAGCCATCTACCGCCCCTATGCCCAGGCCTTCCCAAATATCTTTACGATTGAAAAAGGGGAACGGGCCCCATGCGGCCTCACCTGCCCTTCCGGCATAAATGTCCAGGGTTATATCGCTCTGATCAGCGCCGGAAAATATAAGGAAGCCTTCTCTTTAATATGGGAGAACCTGCCCCTTCCCGGGGTCCTGGGCCGGATATGTCCCCATCCCTGTGAAAAGGAGTGCAATCGCAAGGATCTGGACGAACCCGTAGCGATCTGTGAACTGAAACGATTTGTGGCCGATCAGGTTCACCCCGTTAGAAAGGATGGGGCTTTAGATCCCACCATTTCCAAGAAAATAATAGATCATTCTTACCCATCCCTATCCAAAGAGGTAGGGAATTCTAACGGGGTCAAGACAGGACTTCCTGTGCAGAAGGAAGAGGCAAAGGAAGAGAAAGTGGCTGTGGTTGGTTCCGGGCCCGCCGGGTTGACCGCTGCAGCCTATTTGGCTCTAAAAGGATATCCTGTGACGATCTTTGAAGCCCTTCCTGTAACGGGTGGAATGCTTTATACGGGAATTCCTTCCTACCGCCTTCCGAGAGACATTCTGGCCGAAGAGATCAAGGCCATTCAGTCCCTTGGCGTGGAGATCAAGACCAACTCCCCCATCGGTCCCAACCTTACCATCGATGACCTCTTCCGGCAGGGATACCGGTCTGTCTTTCTCGGTGTGGGCGCCCATCAGGATCAGAAACTGAACATTCCCGGCGAGGACAATCCGAATGTCATCCCGGGCGTTGTCTTCTTACGAAAAGCCAATCTTAATGAGAAGGTTGCGGTGGGGAAAAGAACGGCTGTGATCGGCGGAGGAAATGTGGCGATCGATGCGGCCCGCTCGGCCCTGCGTCTCGGTTCAGAGGAAGTCACGGTCATCTATCGCCGCTCGCGGGACGAGATGCCTGCCTATGAAGAAGATGTAAAAGAGGCGGATGAAGAGGGAATCAAATTCCAGCTTCTCGCCGCTCCCACAGAGATCATTCTTAAAGATGGAAAGATCTCCTCTCTCCGATGCATCCGCATGGAATTGGGAGAGCCGGATTCATCCGGGCGAAGAAGGCCCATTCCGGTTCAGGGCTCGGACTTCTCTATCGAGGCCGATACGGTCATCCCTGCCATTGGCCAGATGCCTGATCTCTCTTTCTTAAAAGGGACGGAGATTGAGACCACTCCCCAGGGAACGATCAAGACCGATCCGACCACCTTCCAGACATCGAAGCAAGGAGTTTTTTCCGGAGGCGATGCGGTCACCGGACCCTGGATTGCCATTGAGGCCGTGGCCGCAGGCAAAGAAGCAGCCATCTCGATTGACCGGCATCTCAGAGGCAAAGACCTTCAGGAGGGAAGAAAGAAACCCGATATCCAAAAAGCTCGATTTGAAGAAATCTATGCCGATCAACCCAAAGCCCCAAGAGCGCGGATGGAGACGGTCCCCCTTGAGGAGAGAAGAAGAACCTTTTCAGAGGTCAAGAAGGGCTTCACTGAACAAGAGGCAAAAAGGGAAGCCCTCCGATGCCTCAACTGCGGGCTCTGCTCCGAATGTCTCCAGTGTGCGGCCATTTGCAAAGCAGGAGCCATTAACCATCAGATGGAAGAAGAGACCGTCCGTTTCAGCGTGGGTTCGATCATCCTGAGCCCCGGCTTTGATGAATATGATGCAAACCGGCTGGCCCCTTATGGATATGGCAGGCTTCCCAATGTGATCACGAGCATTCAATTCGAACGGATTCTCAGCGCCTCAGGCCCTTTTCAGGGAAATCTGCTGAGGCCTTCGGACCAAAAAGCGCCCAGGAAGGTCGCCTGGATCCAGTGCGCAGGCTCCAGGGACATGACTGGAAATTGCGGAAATGAATACTGCAGTTCGGTCTGCTGCATGTATGCCATCAAAGAGGCGGTGATCGCTAAAGAACACCACCACGAAGTCGAGCCCACGATCTTTTATATGGATATCCGCGCCCATGGAAAGGATTTCGACGCCTACTTCGAGAGGGCGAAGAAGGAATACGGCGTCCGGTTCATACGCTCGATGGTTTCCCGGGTGGCCGAAAGACCGAAGTCAAAAAATTTGATCATCTCCTATGTGGATCCCGAAGGTAAACTAAAAGAGGAGGAATTTGATCTCGTCGTCCTTTCTGTGGGATTAACCCCATCTCAGGGAGCAAAAGAACTTGCCTCCAAACTCGGATTGGCGCTCGATCCCTATGGGTTCTGCAAGACAGAGGAGTTTTCTCCCCTTCAGACCAGCCGGCCGGGAGTCTATGTCTGCGGCGCCTTTCAGGGACCCAAGGATATTCCGGAGACCGTTGCCCAGGCAAGCGGGGCAGTCGCCGCCGCCTCAAGCCTCCTCTCCGATGTCCGCGGCGCCTTGACAAAGAAGAAGGACTATCCTGAAGAGTTTGATGTGAGCGGGCAGAAGCCGAGGATCGGCGTTTTTGTCTGCCACTGCGGGATTAACATCGGAGGCGTGGTCAATGTTCCGGAAGTTAAGGACTACGCCCGGACGCTCGAGGGCGTGGTCTTTGTGGAGGAAAACCTCTACACCTGTTCTCAGGACACCCAGGAGAAGATCAAGAAGGCTGTCGAGGAGAACCAGTTGAACAGGGTGGTCGTGGCTTCTTGTTCGCCGAGAACGCATGAGCCCATGTTTCAGGAGACGATTCGGGAGACCGGCCTCAATAAATATCTCTTTGAGATGACCAATATCCGGGATCAGTGTTCCTGGGTCCATATGCGCCAGCCTAAAGAGGCTACGGAAAAGGCAAAAGAACTTCTCCGGATGGCGGTGGCAAAATCCCATCTCCTTCAACCCTTGAAAGAACCTCTGGTGGAGGTCATCAAAAAAGGCCTGGTCATCGGAGGCGGGCTCTCCGGAATGAAGGCCGCCCTGGGCCTGGCTCAACAGGGATTTGATTGCGCGCTGGTGGAGAGAGAACCGGAACTGGGTGGAAATCTCCGGCATATCCATCACACCATTGAGGGAAATGATCCACAGGAACTTCTCCGTAAGACGATCAAAGAAGTTCTTGAAAATCCTCGAATCCAGGTCTTTATAAAATCAGAACTCAAAAACCTCAATGGCTATATCGGAAATTTTAAATCGGTCATTTCGACGAACGGAACTGAAAAAGAGGTCGAACACGGCGTGGTCGTTGTTGCGGTTGGGGCCAAAGAAAACACGCCGAAGGAATACCTCTATGGCCAGGATCCGAGGGTGATCACGCAGAAAGAACTCGAAGAGAGGATCGCCCTTCACGGGGAAGAGGTGAGCGGAAGCCGCCATATCGTCATGATTCAATGCGTGGGATCCCGAATTCCGGAACATCCCAACTGCAGTCGAATCTGTTGCTCTGTCGCCGTGAAGAATGCGTTGAAGATCAAAGAGAAGAATCCCGATGCAAAGGTAACCGTCCTCTATCGCGACATCCGGACCTACGGTTTGATGGAGAAATATTATACCCGGGCAAGAAATCAGGGGATCGAATTCGTTCAGTACGATCTCGACTCAAAACCTGATCTGAGCATCGCAGAAGGAAACCTCCTGCTTAAAATCAAAGACAAAATCCTTGGAGAAGAAGTCAGCCTGCGGCCCGATCTCGTTGTGCTGGCGAGTTCCATTTTGCCTTATGAGAATGAAACTCTGGCGAAGATGCTCAAGGTGCCTTTGACTGCGGACGGATTCTTCCTCGAAGCTCATATGAAACTCCGGCCTGTCGATTTTGCGACGGATGGGATCTTCCTGGCTGGATTGGCCCATTTCCCAAAGAGCATCAGCGAATCCATTTCTCAGGCCGACGCTGCTGTGGCCCGCGCCACTGCCGCCGTGGCCAAAGGATATGTGAGCGTGCTTCCGACCATCTCCGAGGTGGATCAGACGCGGTGTGTGGGATGCGGCCTCTGTGAATTGCTCTGCCCCTTTAATGCGATTCGTGTGGTGGAAACCGAAAAAGGAAGTAAGGCCGAGACGATTGCGGCCTCGTGTAAGGGATGCGGGGTCTGTAGCGCCAGTTGCCCGCAGATGGCGGCTACGGTTTATCATTTCTCCGATAAACAGTTGATTGCCCAGATCGAGGCTCTTGGCCCTGCAAAGGAGAAGGCCGCTTGATGAAAGATCCATTGCAAAATGAGCATTGCAAAATTAACAATGCAAAATGGATCTATTATTGCTGGGTAAATGGAATTTAAAATGCACCTTTTCCGTCATGCCGGACCTGAGGAGCCTGCCCCGTACTTGATACGGGGGCATCCAGACGTCGTCCCGACGAAAGTCGGGAACCATTTCAAAGACTTGGTCCCGGTTTTCACCGGGAACCCTGGATTCCGGCTGGAGTTTATCCCGATGAAAATCGGGGCCGGAATGAAGACCTTTTTGAAAACTGTTAGTTTATAAACAGACTCTAAATAACCATTATGAATTGCTAATTGCTAATTTTGCAATTTGCAATGATTATTAAATTAAGGCGCTGAAAATGACGTTCGAACCCAAAATCCTATCATTTCTTTGTAACTGGTGCGCCTATGCCGGGGCGGACCTGGCAGGCATCTCCCGTTTTCAGTACCCTCCCAACAGCCGCGTGATCCGGGTGATGTGTTCCGGAAGGGTTGACCCCTCTTTCGTCCCAAGGGCTTTTCTTGCAGGATATGATGGCGTCATGATCCTCGGATGCCATCCCGGAGACTGCCATTACCTGACCGGAAATTATCAGGCTGAGAAAAAAATTATCCTCACCCGGAAATTACTGGAGATGGCTGGAATCGGATCGGATCGGCTTCTCCTCGACTGGGTCTCCGCCGGCGAGGGGGAGCGTTTTTCTCAGGTGATCCGCCAGTTCGTCGAGAAGATTCGAGGCCTGGGCCCCTTCCCTCTCGATCAGGAGATGAAAGGGAAACTCCATGCGGTCAAAGCCTCTCTTGAAGGGGAAAAGATCCGCTGGATGGTGGGCAAGGGGCCTGAACTCATGGAAAAAGAGAACGTCTATCACGAACAACTTCCCAAAGAGAGATTGGATGCGGCGATCGAGACGACCATTCGTGATGAGTTGATAAAAAATCGAATTATCGCATTGGTGGAATCAAAACCCTTGCCTGCCGCAGAGATCAGTCAAACATTAAACCTTAAATTGAATGAGACGCTCTCCTTCCTGGTCTCATTGATTGGCGAAGGAAAAATCGGTTTCGATCCCTCGGAGGAGGGAAAAATTCCAAAGTACATACGAAACGTCTAAATGATTGTAACACTTCAGCGCTTTGAAAAAACTTCATAAAATCCCTCCCCACCTCCCTTTTCCAAAGGGAGGAGAAATGCTTCCCCCTTTGTAATCTTTTTCCTGTCAAAGACAGGCAAAAGGGGGATTGAGGGGGATTTAGGAAATGACGATATCTTGATAAGACCTCTTTTTCAAAAAACTAAAGTGTTACAAATAATTTAGTTCATCGTTCATAGTTCATTGTCCATCGTCCGGAGTTTTTAACCTATGGAAGCTGCAAGAGACTTATCAAAATCTAAAATAGATCAACCCATCGGGGCTGTCCTGGTCATTGGGGGCGGCATCGGAGGGATGCAGGCATCTCTCGATCTCGCGGATTCGGGCTTTTATGTCTACATGGTCGACAACTCCCCCACCATCGGCGGAGTGATGGCCCAGCTCGACAAAACCTTCCCCACCAATGATTGCTCCATGTGCATCATGTCCCCGAAACTGGTGGAGTGTGGGAGACATCTCAACATCCGGGTCATCACGAATGCCGATGTAGAAGGCATTGAGGGTGAACCCGGCCGGTTCAGTGTCACCCTGACGAGAAGGCCGAGATATATTCACCTGGACCGGTGCACCGGCTGCGGTGAATGCGCCAAACACTGCCCGGTGACCGCCATTGATGCCTACAATGAAAAGTTGAGCAGGAGGGCCGCCATCTATATCAAATATGCTCAGGCCATTCCCAAAGTCTATCTGATCGACCGCGAGCAGTGTATCGGATGCGGACTCTGCGAAAGGGTCTGCCTTGCGAAGGCAGTCAATTACGAAGAGAGCCGGATTGTTGAGAAGATCGATGTGGGATCGGTTATCCTGTCGCCTGGCTATGAGGTCTTTGATGCCCATCTCAGGCCTGAATTCGGTTATGGAGTTTATCCCAATGTCGTCACGAGCATCGAGTTCGAAAGGCTATTGAGCGCCACCGGCCCGCACAGGGGCCATCTCCTGAGGCCCTCTGACGGAACGGTCCCTGAACGGATCGCCTTCATCCAGTGTGTCGGCTCCAGAGACTCCAATTGCGGAAATGATTACTGCTCATCCATCTGCTGTATGTACGCCACCAAGGAGGCCATCATCGCCAGAGAGCACGTCCACTTTGTTAAGCCCACTATCTTCTACATGGATGTGAGAGCCTACGGCAAAGGGTTCGATGCCTACTATGAGAGGGCGAAGTCTGAATATGGGGTCCGTTTCATTAAATGCATGGTCTCCAGAATCAGGGAACAGTATAAAACAAAGAACCTCCTTCTCACCTATCTCAACGAGGGAGGGAATCTCGTGGAGGAGGAGTTTGAATTGGTGGTTCTTTCTGTGGGTATGGTCCCCTCAAAAACGACCATGGAGATGGCGAAACAGCTGGGCGTGGAGCTGGATGGGTATGGATACTGTAAAACCAGGCCCTTCGAACCCACCTCAACCTCAAAGCCCGGAATCTATGTTTGCGGCGCCTTTGAGGCGCCCAAGGATATCCCTGAAACCGTCACTCAGGCAAGCGGCGCAGTGGCCGATGCCACCGGCGCCCTCTCTAATGCGAGGGGAACCCTGGCTACGAAGAAGGAGTATCCGATAGAAGTGGATGTGGCAAGCGAAGATCCCCGCATCGGCGTCTTTGTCTGCCACTGTGGAATCAATATCGGAGGCTTTGTCAATGTCCCTGCAGTCAAGGAGTATGCCCGCACATTAAAGAATGTGGCCTATGTGGATGAAAACCTTTACACCTGCTCGACCGACACCCAGGAGAAGATTAAGAATGCCGTCAACGAGCATCATCTGAACCGTGTCATTGTCGCCTCCTGCTCTCCGAGAACGCATGAGCCCATGTTCAGGGAAACCATCCGCGATGCAGGATTGAATAAATACCTCTTTGAGATGGCCAATATCCGGGATCAATGCTCCTGGGTCCATATGTCTCAGAAGAAGGAAGCCACGGAAAAGGCAAAAAATCTTGTCCGGATGGCAGTCGCCAATGCCAGGTTGATTCAACCGCTGGGCGAGATCGCCCTCTCCGTTACCCAGAAAGGATTGGTCATCGGAGGCGGTGTTGCTGGAATGACCGCCGCCCTCAAACTGGCCGAACAGGGATATGAGGTCTTTCTTATCGAAAAAGAGGCTCAGTTAGGCGGGAATTTGAGGAATCTTCACTACACGCTTGAAGGTGAAGATATCCAGGCCTTTCTGAAGAATCTGATCAACCGGGTGACAGGTCATCCTTCCATCCAGGTCATTACGAACGCACTGGTCGTTGACTTCAGCGGTTCCAAAGGCAATTTCTCAACAGGAGTCATGGTCGCGCCTACGATGTATTACCGGAAGATCGAACACGGAGTCGCCATCCTCGCCACCGGCGCCGATGAGTGGAAACCAAACGAATATCTCTATGGGGAGGATCCCCGCATCCTCACGCAAATAGAACTGGAAAACCGGATTGCGAATCAGCCGGATGAAATGGCCAGGGCGAATCAGATCGTCATAATTCAGTGCGTGGGTTCAAGAAATGAAGAACGGCCTTATTGCAGCCGGACCTGCTGTGCCACAGCCATTAAAAATGGGCTAAAAATGAAGGAACTAAATCCCGGGGCCAACATCACCATTCTTTACCGGGATATGCGGACTTACGGATTGATGGAATCGTACTATGCAAAAGCGAGAGATGAAGGGATTCTCTTCATCAGATATGAACCTGAGAAAAAACCATTGGTCAGTAAAAACGGACAGGAACTGACCGTCTCCTTTCTTGATCGAATTCTGAATGAGGAGATGGAGATCAAACCTGATCTCCTCATTCTCTCTTCGGCAACCATTTCAAGGGAGAATGAGGAGTTGGCAACCATGCTGAAGGTCCCTCGAACAGCAGAGGGATTCTTCCTCGAAGCCCATATGAAGTTAAGGCCGGTCGATTTTGCAACCGATGGCCTCTACCTGGCAGGGTCAGGACATGGTCCGAAATTGATAAGCGAAAGCATCTCTCAGGCAAGCGCAACAGTCTCCCGGGCCTGCACCATTCTTTCGAAGGAAAAGATATTAGTCGGCGGCGTGGCGGCGATGGTGGAGGGGGAGCGGTGTGCGGCCTGTTTGACCTGTGTGAGGGTCTGTCCCTACAATGTGCCGGTGATCAATGCCAAGGGCGAGGCGGAGATTGATCTGGCCAAATGCAAGGGGTGCGGCAGCTGTGCAGCAGAATGTCCGGCCAGAGCCATAGAGCTGATGCACTTCAGAGATGGTCAGCTCTGGGCCAAGAGCCAGGCATTGATCTACAGCATAGAGCAGAGCGCATAGGAGAAATTAGGGACACTTCCCAATTTTTCGTATTAAGATAATTTTCCAATGATAAAAATTGGGAAGTGTCCCTAATTTCGCGAACTAACAGGAGAGGCGATGGAAGCAATTCAGGAGACACGAGGCGCGAGTCACAAATCACCAGTCACCCGGTTTGAGCCTGAGATACTGGCTTACTGTTGTGAGCATTGAGCTTATAGCGCCGCGGACCTGGCAGGTTCGATGAGGCTATCGTATCCGACCAACGTGAAGATCGTGAAAGTTCCCTGTACTGGCAGGGTGGATATCCTGTTGATTCTCAAAGCCTTTGAATCGGGGGTGGACGGGGTCTATCTGGCAGGGTGTCTGGAGGGGGAGTGTCATTTCTTGAGGGGAAATCTCATGGCCAAAAAGAGGGTTCAGTATGTGAAGACACTATTGGACGAGGTGGGATTGGGTTCTGGCCGTGTGGAGATGGTCAACATGAGCTCAGCCCAGGGCCAGCGATTTGCAGAGGTGGCCAGAGAGATGACGGAGAAGATTCGGGTGTTAGGACCAAGCCCTGTCAAAAGATCGAAAGTCGAAGGTAGAAAGTAGAGAGTGGAGAGTTAGATTCTTAACTACTTTCTACTTTCTACTTTCCACATTCCACCTTCGGGAGCGGAGGCGTAGATGATTGTAGCAAACCGTAAGCCATTGGAAGAGATACTCACGATGCTCAAACCCTACAAAAAGGTCTTGCTTCTGGG
>JAGXSW010000070.1 GCA_018333715.1 Syntrophaceae bacterium
CGCAGCCCTCCTGGCCAGGAAGGGGCGGAAAATCCTTCTTCTCGAAAAAGAGGGACAGGTGGGAGGCTATGTCGTCTCTTTCAAAAGGGGAGGATATGCCTTTGATGCGACTGGAACCTTTCTCGGAGGATGTCAGGAGGGAGGGGAGTTTTATCAGATTCTGAGAGAGATCGACGCCCATGAGTCCATAGAGTTTATCCCCATCCATCACATTAGAAACATCTATCCCGGATTTGAGATCTCTCTCAAACAAGGAGGATTTTCCTCTTATGCCGATGGACTGATGGCTCTCTTTCCGGAGGAAGAGAAGGGATTGAAGGATTATCTTTCTCTGGTGAAACGGATCGGAGACGAGATAAGGTCCTACTCCGGGATGACCCTGACCAAGAGGATTCTCTTTCCTTTCTATTTCAGGAATCTCATCCGGCTTCACCGGACCACTCATCAAACGATTCTCGACCGCCTGTTCAGGGGAGGGGAGATCAAGATGGCCCTTCACACCCTTCCTGCGACAGAACCCCCTTCGCGGCTCTCCTTTCTCTTTGTGGCCGCTCTCATCAACAAAGCCTTGATGGAGGGCGTCTTCTATCCGAGGGGCGGGATGGGAAAGGTTTCCGGGGTGATGGCGGATTCATTTCTCAATTCCGGCGGTGAGATCTTATTAAATACCAAAGTGGATCAAATCCTGATGAAAGATGGAAGGCTGATAGGAGTTCTCACAGAGGACGGAAGGGTATTCGAGGCGCCCAGGGTCATCTCGAATGTCAACCCGAATCTCCTCACGAAGATGCTTCCGCCGGAATTTCAAAGACCGTTATTGAAAAAAACGGAACGCTTCGAATATTCCCTCTCCAGTTTTATCCTATATATAGCGACGGACCTGGACTTGAATGAAATGGGCCTTCCCTATTTCACCTATCTTCGCTCCCTCTCCGACCTGGAAGAGGAATACCGAATGATGGGAAGAAGCGAGATCCCGAAGAACCCCACACTGATCGTATCGATTCCCACGCTACTGGACCCTTCGCTGGCACCGAATGGACAGCACATCCTGAAAATTCTTGTGGTCGCTCCTTATCAGTACAGGGAAGAATGGGGAAAGCAGAGTCCAGGCAAACGTCAGCAGATCAAAGAAGAATTCTCTCAGCAGATTCTTCAGCAGCTGGAATCGAAGTTGATTCCTGATTTAAGAAATCACCTCCTCTTTTACGAAGCCGCCACTCCATTGACGCTGGAGCGATATACGGGAAATGAGCTGGGCGCGATGTATGGCCTTGCCTCCACACCCGAGCAGATCGGACATTTGAGGCCTTCCCATCAAACTCCCATCCCTGGACTCTTTCAGGTCGGGCATTATACACGACCCTCCCATGGGATCGTGGGAGTCAGTCTTTCGGGCCTCTTTGCGGCCCGCGCCATCCTCAAACAATTGGCATAGGGCATTGGGGTGGAGGGGTGGAACCATCTCATCGTGGCAAATTGGAAGGAATTTCAAAGAGATTAAGGGTTGAAATATGTTTAAGAATTGCCATGAGGCTATATTTTTGGTATAAATAGGCCAACTTCAGGGGGGTGATTCACTCCGACCAACAGCGAGGGGCCGAATACAAATAATGAACCAAGATCAACTTACTCTCAGCCAGTTGGAATCTCATCTCTGGGAAGCCGCTAATATCCTCCGCGGCCCGGTGGATGCCGCCGATTTCAAGACCTACGTCTTCCCGCTGCTCTTCTTCAAACGCATCTCGGATGTACATGACGAAGAATATGCGGCTGCGTTGGCCGAGTCCGGTGGCGATGAAGAATACGCACAGTTCCCGCAGAACTACCGCTTTCAGATTCCGAAGGGTTGTCACTGGAGCGATGTGCGCGTGGTCACGACCAACGTCGGCCAGGCCCTGCAAAAGGCGATGCGCGGCATCGAGAAGGCGAACCCAGAGACGCTTTACGGCATCTTTGGTGATGCGGCGTGGACCAATAAAGATCGCCTTCCTGATTCGCTGCTCCGCGACTTCATCGAGCACTTTTCCAGCATCGCGCTCGGCAACCAGGCGGCCCAGGCGGACATCCTCGGCCAATCCTACGAATACTTGATCAAGAAGTTCGCCGACCTCACAAACAAGAAGGCAGGCGAGTTTTACACCCCGCGCTCGGTCGTACGCTTGATGGTCAATATTCTCGATCCCAAGGAAGGCGAGTCCATTTACGATCCCGCCTGCGGCACGGGCGGCATGTTGCTGGAGGCCGTTCACCATGTCCGCGAGAACCACGGCGATGACCGCACGCTCTGGGGCAAACTCTTTGCGCAGGAGAAGAACCTCACCACCTCCGCCATCGCGCGCATGAACCTCTTTTTGCACGGCGCTTCGGATTTCCAGGTCGTGCGCGGCGATACGCTGCGCCAGCCGGCGTTCTTCTCCGGGGACAACCTCGCCACCTTCGATTGTGTCATCGCCAATCCACCCTTCTCGCTGGAGAAATGGGGTGACGAAGTCTGGGCCAGCAATCCCTATGGTCGAAATTTTGCCGGGATGCCCCCCGCCAAGACCGGCGACTTTGCGTGGGTGCAGCACATGATCAAGTCCATGGCTCCCGCCAGCGGACGCATGGCCGTGGTGCTCCCGCATGGCGCGCTCTTCCGCACGGGCAAGGAAGGGGAGATACGACAGAAGATTCTCCAAATGGATTTGCTCGAAGCTGTCATCGGTCTCGGGCCAAATCTGTTCTACGGTACTGGTCTGGCCGCTTGCATCCTCGTCTTCCGCCAGCGCAAGAAGAAGGACCGGAAGAAAAAGGCGCTCATCCTCGATGCCTCCCGCGAGTTCAAGAAAGGCCGGGCACAAAACGAACTCCTCTCCGAGCACGTCGAGCGCATCTACGGCTGGTATCGCGATTACAATAACGTGGAGGGCGTCGCCCGAGTAGTGACACTCGACGAAATCGCCGCCAACGAATACAACCTCAACATCCCGCGCTATGTCGAACCGAAGAGCGAGCAGGAAGTGCTAACGGTTGAGGAGGCGATGACACGGCTGCGTGATAGTGCCGAGGCGGCCTTTGCGGCAGAGGAGAAGCTCATCGGCATCCTCAAGCGGGAGGGTCTGCTGATATGACCGCCCGCATCACCCAGCAACAGCTCGAATCCTACCTCTGGGGCGCCGCGACGCTCCTGCGCGGGACCATCGATGCAGGGGACTACAAGCAATTTATCTTCCCGCTGCTTTTTTACAAGCGCCTGTGCGATGTCTTCGACGAGGAGACCCAGACCGCGCTCAAGGAATCCGGCGGGGACGCGGACTTCGCCGCCTACCCTGAGAACCATCGTTTCCAGGTCCCGCCCGAGGCGCATTGGCGCGAGGTGCGGCAGGCGGCCAAGAACGTCGGTCAGACACTCCATGTCGCCATGCGCGCCATCGAGACCGCCAACCCCGACAAGCTCTACGGCATCTTCGGTGATGCGCAGTGGACCAACAAGGATCGCCTCTCCGATGCCATGCTGCGCGACCTCGTGGAGCACTTTAGCACGCTCGAACTCACCCTCGCCAATTTGCCCGAAGACGAGCTGGGCCAGGGCTACGAATACCTCATCAAGAAATTTGCAGACGACTCCGGCCACACCGCCGCCGAGTTCTACACCAACCGCACCGTCGTCCATCTCATGACCGAGATGCTCGAACCGCAGCCGGGCGAATCCATCTACGACCCCACCTGCGGCTCCGGCGGCATGCTCCTCTCCTGCATCGCCCACCTCCGCCGCCAGGGCAAGGAGTGGCGCAACGTCCGCCTCTGCGGCCAGGAGCGGAATCTCATGACCTCCTCCATCGCCCGGATGAACTGCTTCCTCCACGGCATCGAGGACTTTCAGATTATCCGTGGCGACACGCTCTCCGAACCGAAGTTCATTCAGGGCGACCGCCTGATGCGCTTCGATGTCGTACTGGCCAATCCGCCCTATTCCATCAAGCAATGGGACCGCGACGCCTTCGCCTCCGACCCCTGGGGGCGTAACCTCTATGGCACCCCGCCGCAGGGCCGGGCCGACTACGCCTTCTGGCAACACATCCAGTGCAGTCTCAAACCCAAGAGCGGCCGCTGCGCTATCCTGTTCCCACACGGCGTCCTCTTCCGCCAGGAGGAGGCTGAAATGCGGCTCAAGCTCATCGAACACGACATCCTCGAAACCGTCCTCGGCCTTGGGCCGAACCTCTTCTACAACTCGCCGATGGAAGCATGCGTCGTCATCTGCCGAACAGCCAAGCCCAAGGCGCGCAAAGGCCGGGTTCTCTTCATCAACGCCGTCAACGAAGCTACCCGAGAACGCGCCCAAAGCTTCCTCACCGACGACCACATCGAGGGCATCGTCGCCGCCTATCGCACGTTTAAGGAAATACCCGGCTTCACTCGCGTGGCGACGCTGAATGAAATCCGCCAACACCACGGCAACTTGAGTATCCCCCTTTACGTAGCACCGACAAAGTCCGAGGTGAGAGAGGACGCTGCCAAATATGGCGAACCGGAATTGGAACGGGTTTTGGCTGCCTGGTTCGAAAGCTCACACGAAGTCCGTCGGGCATTGGATGCCATCCTCCGGATGACCCCATCGAGAACGGGGGCATCCCGATGAATCAGAAACTTTGCATTTTTGTTAGCTCGGCGCAGAGGGAACTTGAAGACGAGCGAGTCATCGTTCAGAACCTCCTGAACACCGACTCATTCCTTTCGGCCCATTGCCTTCCCTACTTCCACCGTATTGAGGAGCGCGGTAGTGGCTTCCGCCGGATGCGCGACCAAATGCTTAACCATGGGCTGGATCAACCGCTTCTCGGCACCGACACGGGTTACTTCCAAGTCAGCTTCCCTGGCCCCGGAGACAACCTCGACCGGATCCGAGTGCCTGAAAAGCGGCTTCTGGTTACTCCAGCGATTGAGGCCCAACTAAGCGACCGGCAGAAGGAGATTATTGCGTACGTGCTCGCCGAAGGTTCGGTCACAAATCGTTGGTGCCGCACCCGGTTCCATGTGGTTTACAACACCGCCTATCGGGATATTCAAGCCCTGGTGAATCTGGATATAATCGAGCCGCTTGGAAGCGGCCGCAGCGTGAAATATGTTCTCAAGGGTGGGCATGCTTAATCCATCGATAATCCATCGACGATTCGTCGTAATCCATCGACAAACCACTGGTGGTTGGACGCTATTTCACCTATGTAACCGCCGAAGCGAGGGTCATGAATCGTCAGGTTGGCAATTCGGACCAATGTCACAGATGCACCATTCGTGACATTGTCACCATCGTCATTATCACCACCAACAGCATGATCATGACGACCGCGACGCCAACCACGACAAGAAAGGCAATCCCGGCATAGAAGCATGATCAGAAGCGCTATCAACAAGAACGCAGGCAGCAATATCGGTAATACCATGGGCGGCGGCGCTTTGCTGCGCGTTAATCCTAATTGGGCAAGACTTCCGCTCTTCGACCGCAGGGGCTGGACAAAGGCCCGCTTTGGCGATGTGGTGGAGAATCTCAATAAAACGGAGCGCAATCCCGCCGAGGCCGGGCTGGAACGGTTCATCGGGTTGGAGCATCTCGAACCGGGCTCATTGCACATCCGGGCGTGGGGTAGCGTTGCGGACGGCACCACGTTCACGCGACGCTGCTGGCCGGGGCAAGTGCTCTTCGGCAAGCGCCGGGCCTATCAGCGCAAAGTGGCTGTGGCAGAATTCGACGCGGTAGTGTCCGGCGACATTTACGTGCTCACGCCGAAGCACAATCGCTTCCTGCCGGAACTCCTGCCGTTCGTCTGCCTCTCGGAGCGGTTCTTTCAGCATGCCGTCGGGACTTCCGCCGGTTCGCTCTCACCGCGCACCAATTGGAGCAGCCTCGCCGGCTTTGAGTTCGACCTCCCGCCGCTCGACCAGCAGCGGCGCATCGCCGAAATCCTCTGGGCGGTGGATGAAGTGGTCGAGAAAAATCTTAAGGAGAAAGATGCCAATGAAGCTCTTTATGCGGCAGCCATTCAGAGTTTCCTTTTTGATAAGGCAAATCCTGGCATTGAGATCAAGAACCTTTGTGAAATCAACGCAAGAGCCCTTTCTGAAACGAAAACTGATCCCAAGTTCAAGTTTCGATATATCGACATTGGTTCAATCATTGCACCCAAGGTGATCGGAGACTTGCAGACGTATCAGTTTGAGAATGCGCCTAGCCGCGCTCGCCGTTGTGTTCAAGAAGGCGATCTAGTCATTTCAATGGTCAGGCCGAATCTAAGAGCATTTGCTCGACTGGAAAATCTTGACGGTGATTGTGTGGCCTCGACAGGATTTGCGGTCGTTACGCCTCGAAATAATGGTTTTTGGAACGCTTCTCTTTCATGCATTCTTTTCACCTCAATACATGCTGCATTGTGAGAAGCGAGTCACGGGCACTAGCTATCCAGCGATGAACGCAAGCGACGTTGGAGATTTTGTCATTCATCTGATGAAAAACGAAAAAAGACAAGAAAATGCTAGACAGTTCTTGGACGACATTGATAATTGCTCCAGCAAGATTGGGCAACACATCACGAAGGCAAATGAGCTTCAGAGATGGTTCGTTGAAAGTGTGTTTTCATAGATTTAGGGAGATGGACTATGAGCTTCACTGAATCCAATACCGTCGAGCAGATGATTCTCGATGCCGTCGCCAAGCGCGGCAAAACGGAGCCGTGGATTGTGCATGAGGACGCCCCGGGCTGGGGGGAGTCTCTCGGCGGCGAGTTGCGACCCGCTCGCTGGGACTACGTCCCCGCTGCCCAGCTCCCGCGCCAGATCGGAGACGTGATGGTGGAATTATGGGTGCGTGAGGCGCTCATCCGGCTCAACCCCGAAATCGCTGCCCAACCCGACCACGCCGATGAGGTCATCTACAACCTGCGAGCATGTCTCCTATCGGTGCAGGCCGATGGGCTGGTGCGGGCCAACGAGAACTTTATGGCCTGGCTTCGGGGCGAGAAGACCATGCCCTTCGGCCCCCACGGCGAACATGTGACGGTGCGGCTGGTGGATGCTTCCCACCCGGCCAACAACCGGCTCACGGTGTGCAACCAGTGGACCTACCAGGCCGGCGCGGTGGAGAAGCGGTTTGACGTGGTATTTCTCGTCAACGGATTGCCGATGGTCATCGGCGAGGCCAAGACGCCTACGCGCAGCGCGGTGACGTGGTTTGACGGCGCCTTCCAGGTCAATGAGATTTACGAAAAGCAGGTGCCGGCCATGTTCGTACCGAACGTCTTCTCCTTTGCCACAGAGGGCCGCCTGTTTCGTTACGGCTCCATCCGTATGGCCATAGATATGTGGGGGCCGTGGCGCGACGAGGAGAGCCAGGGGGAAGGCCAGTTTCACCACGTCAAAGCGTCAGTCACGAGCATGCTTCGCCCCGATGTGGTGCTGGACATTCTGCAATATTTTACTCTCTTCGCCACGGACAAGAAGCACCGGCGCATCAAGGTCATCTGCCGTTACCAGCAGTATTTCACCACCAACCAGATCGTGGACCGCGTGGTGAAAGGCTACCCAAAAAAAGGGCTCATCGGGCCTGAAGCCAGCGCCATCGTCATGACCGCAGCCCAGGGCGATCCGCCGGAATGGAGGCAGCACGTCCGCGACAAGGACGCCGAGGAAAAGCTGCTCGACCGTTTCCGAGACCCCGCCGACCCGCTTCAGTTCGTCATCGTCACGAGCAAGCTCCTGACGGGCTTCGACGCGCCCATCCTACAGGTGATGTATCTCGACAAGCCGATGAAGGATCACAACCTCCTTCAAGCCATCTGTCGAACCAACCGCACATTCGGACAGGAGAAGACCCATGGTCTGATCGTGGACTACATCGGTATTTTTGACGACGTGGCACGTGCGTTGGATTTCGATGAAAAAGCCGTGCAGCAGGTGGTGTCGAACATAGACGAACTGCGCAAGGCGTTGCCGGTGCAGGTTCAGAAGTGTCTGGCGTTCTTTCCCGGCGTTGACCGGAGCGTGGGTGGATATGAGGGACTCATGGCCGCGCAGCAATGCCTTCCCAACAACGAGGTGCGCGACACGTTTGCGGCGAATTACATCGTACTTGGCACAATATGGGAAGCGTTGTCGCCCGATCCATGTCTCAGCCCTTACGAGAAAGATTATCGCTGGCTGACGCAGGTCTACGAGTCAGTGAAACCGCCAAGCGGTAACGGTAAACTCCTATGGCACTCCCTTGGCGCCAAAACCGTTGAGTTGATCAACGCCAACGTCCATGTTGAGTCCGTCCGCGATGACGTCGAGACGCTGGTGATGGACGCTCAGGTGTTGGAAGAAATCCTGAAGGACGCCGAGCCCGACAGGAGGGCGAGAGAGATCGAGATCCAGCTGATCGCCCGCCTGCGCAAACATTTGGGCAACCCCAAGTTCACCGCGCTGGGCGAACGGCTGGAAAAGATTAAGGAGCGACACGAGCAAGGCTTCCTCACCAGCCTGGAGTTTCTGAAGGCCATCCTCGAAGTTGCCAAGGAGGTCGTCGAAGCCGAACGGGAGAGCGATCCAGAGGAAGAACGCGACCGGGCGAAGGAAGCTCTGACGGAACTGTTTAATGAAGCCAAAGGCAAGAATACCCACATCATCGTCGAGCGCATCGTCGCCGACATTGACGGCATTGTGAAGAAAGTCCGCTTTCCCGACTGGCAACACACGAGCCAAGGGGAGCGCCTGGTGCAAAAGGAACTCCGCCGCACACTGCTTAAATACAAGCTACACACTACACACCAACCAGGACCTCTTTGATAAAGCCTACAGCTACATCCGGCAGTATTATTAGGCGTGGCTCTGTCGGATGCGAAGAGGTAAGCAAGGGCTGTGGGGGCAGGCTTGCAATATGGTGATTAGGGGGTTGTTGTATGGAAGGGAACATGGGCTTGAAACTTGCCAGATTGTGATATGATGGGTCGGACCAAACCAATCTATTGAAATGGCAATGGAAAATTAGAAGAAAGAAGAAGAGGGATGTTCTTTTTGAGGGTGAAAAATAGAAAAAGGAACTTTACCTATTCAATAACCATACCTTCGCCGCCTTTAAACCTTTTTCTCCAACCTCGCATACATACTTGATTCGAGCGCCGACTTGGGGAACTACCCGGCCTACCACGCGAGTGATGTGAAAGAAAACCTCGTTTCCCTCGGTATTGTCTTTAATAAAGCCGAAGCCTCTTTCACCATTATACTTTGTAACCGTTCCAAACCTTATCATCCCAGTATTTTTCAAAGGCTCTTCGAAGGAGATTCGTTTTCCAGGAGGAAGGGTCGATTTAACCTCTTCCAGCTTCTCCAATGCCTTGCGATAATCCTTTCCGGATGATGAATGTTGTAACGAGGGATTATACACTCAAGGATGGTCTTATAGAGCTTTCCAGCCGTTCCTTGAATTTGAAGAGTCCCCTTTGCGTACTGTTTCAGAGCGAGATGCTCCTTCCCCTGCGTGAATACGAATGCGTAATCACAGTGCGGCTCTTTACGCTTTTCTGAAGGTTGGCATCCTTCTAAGGCTTCCCGGATTTTAGCTCTGAGCGAAGGGTCTTGAATGTTCAGTGACTGCTCGACCTTTCGCAAAGGGATCTCAGACTCGTCTATCCGGTCCAGAGTTTTCAGCAGTTCCTGATACTCCAATCGATCATGGCGCTTAGGGGTGTGGGTTCCTGTGTCGAAGATGTTGATAGAAATCTTTGGGATGGTTAGAGGAGCAACATTGAACTGCAGACCATGTTGGATTTGCTCATGCGGCGAGAGATCCCATCCCTGAGATTGACAATAGGCCTTGAGAGCATCGATTTTACGAACCTGGAGAGAGTTCCCGAGCAGCGGTACTGTTGAGACTTGAAGCTTAAGAAAAACTCCAAGAATTTCATCAACAGGAATTATCTGTAAATTCTTATCCAAACTGCCATTTACTTCGTTGATGTTCTCCATCGGGATGAAGACTCGGCGGATGCCGCTAAGAACTGCTGCCTTTAGCTTTTGAGGGAGGCCACTGACGCCTCTTATCCGCCAATGCTCTCGATCAAAATTAATATCGCCGGTGAAGGCCGTGTAAGGATCGATAACCATCCCACGGGCTGCTCCATAGATGCCTACAGCGGCCGCAAGACCAATAGAAGTTCCGAGGTACTCTGGTTCCGTGAGGTCAAGGGTGCAAATGATGTCGTCCGAATTCTTCAAAAAGCCTTGGCCGAGCAATGCCAGACGAGCCCTCTTCAAAGCGGCCTCAAAATCGTTGCGGCTGTGGACCAAATGATGAACCTGACCGTTACCAGATTGGACTTTGATCTGTAAAGGCATCACGAGAGCGCATTCACCGCTTGATTTGACTAAAAGTGTGTTTACCACACCGGCTCCCTCCCGGGCCTTTAAAGCTTCTAAGCATCCTTTTACTGGCTCTTGGTTAGTGAGATTGAAACCAATATCCTCCGCAAGAAAGTCCAGAAAGGTAGAGATTTTATCTGAAGGCAGGCTGTCGACCTCACGAATGGCCTCTAACCGACCAGACGATTTAAGCGCGAACAGCAGAGAGGGATCGATTGGGGAAAGGACCGCAAGTGACTCAAAGACACTTTCAGCCGAAAAATCTGGATTCAGAATTTGGAAAAAGAGATCGTTTACCCTTCGGGACAGATTCACTCGTTCCCGAATCTCAGTCAGTTGACCACCGAATATAGTCGGCTCCGGTGATTTGATCTGGAAGAGCCAGTCAAACTGAGAAAGGATGTTTTCATCCCAGAGCCAATGATAAGCACCCTTGTCAAAGACCAAGTTGCAAATTCCTTTGAATACCCGGTTCAGCTCGGCGGAAGAGCTTTGGTGCCCCAAGGCAGGCATTAACAGTTGAATCTGACGTAACAAACCCTCAAGCTGAGTTTTAACTGTGCTGTCCATGAATCAGACCCTCGTTTCCTTTTCACACGGCCTAAGCGTAATCTTTGAAATCTCCCATGGCCGAAGCGGAGTCTTCTTTGACAAAACGATTCGGCCATCAATAACTGATATGTTGTGCCCGCTGAAACGTTTGCCATCCGCAGCCTCAAATTCTACATCAAGAGTTTTCCATGGAGGGAAATCACCAATAGCTTCAAGGACCAATGTAGCGTGCTCGTAATCATAGTCCAACATCCCTACTTGGCTACCGTCTAAGGTTTCCACAACAATCTCCTCTTCTTCTGCCGAAGATGTTTCAGCCGCTAAAGAAAACTCAGCGACCGGTTCTGCTTGGGTCTTCTTTCGCAATCGTTTTGTCAGTAAGACGACCCCCTCATGCTGCTTTTCCGGGGCCACTAAGCTTCTGACCTCGATCACAATCCCCCACTTTTTCGCCTCGTCGAGGAGAAAAGTGATGACATCGACCGGTCCAACGTGAAGCGACCGTCGTACAAGCTTTACCAGGAGATCAGCCGTCCTTGACGGAGGCGAGGTTCGATGCTCTTTCTCCCAAGCAGAGATTGACTGTCGTGTACATCCAATCAAACGAGCAAAGTCCTCCATCGATAGACCAAGATCTGCGCGGACCCCTGCAGTTTCTTTGGGAGAGAGGAATGCCTGCCGTTTCTCAAGAGAGCGGTAAAAGAGGTCTTCCCACCGTTTAGTCTCCTCGGAAGCAAAATGCTCAGCCCCGCAGTGATCGCATATGCCGATGAGAGCTTCATCGGCAATGAACGGAAATCCCTTGATTTTTGTCTTGTAGTTCTGAACCCTGGTGGTTCGGACAGTGCCGAGGCCACATTCAGGGCACTTATATTCAAATAAGAGAAGCTTATCCATGGTTTTGCCTCCTATGGATCATTAATCTGCTTGATGAGCCGAAATGTAAAAATAGAGCCTACCTCCTGGCGCCTGGATTACTTTGCCAACCGTGTAAAATAGCTGCCCATGGGTATCTTTACCCAGGATTACATATTTCATCCCATGAACCGCTTGTCCCAGTTCATCCTTTTCCTTTTTCTGAATCTTTGTTGCTGAGCGGATGCAGTGGACCATATCTTCCTCATCAAAAAATCCTTCTTCGATAGCCTCTCTCACTTTCTTTGAGTAGTGATACGAACCCCGCGCCACGAGGGCTTTAATCTCTTCTAAGGTCATCAATTGCCCCAGGTTCGGTTATGATACAAAATTATGTTAAATTATTTACATTTTGTCAAGTAAAAAATATTACATCAAAATACGTAAGATTGGATACCTGAGACGCGCGATGCGGAATTCGCGGATGCCGTTGCAACAAAGTCGTTGGTTTTGCGCGCTTTGCCAAGAAACGCGGGGATTTTTCCGCCGCATTGAACCCATCATTGTCGGGGAGGACGATCAGACCAAACGCTGTAACTCCCAATTCGACTTCGGTTTCCCGGTCTCGGCCAGCTTCAACGCCCGATCGGTGAGTTCTTTTTCTTTCTGAAAAGCACTCCGGTAGACTTCGGCCTCTCTTATCAGAAGATCGCATAGCGCATATAAGGGCATAGAGCAGAGAGCTAAAAAAAGTTAACCCGACACTCCATGCGCTTTGCCCTTTGCCAATTTTTAGGGTGGGGTTGCAATACGGTCTCCGGACATTTTACAATTCCATCGATGGAAAAGGTGGATTGCCTCTTTATCCATGTCCCAAAGTTAAAAAATTACTACCGGCCCATCGGTGAATTCATCTGGATCAACTTCCTGCCCATGGGGCTCCTGGGTCTGTCTGACCTTCTTCAACGAAACAACATCTCCTCCCAGATTGTCCACTTAGGAGTGGAATGGATCGAAGATCCCCGATTCTCCCTTGTCGATTATATCAAGGAGAAGAGTCCCCGGATCGTTGCCCTTGATCTCCACTGGCACCATCAGAGTTTCGATGTCATGGAAGTGGCCAGGAAGGTGAAGGATGTTTTTCCTTCGGTCTATCTTCTCCTGGGAGGATTCTCGGCGAGTTTCTTCCATGAGGAGATTCTGAGAAATTTTGATGAGGTCGATGGGGTGATCCGGGGAGAGGCGGAAACTCCCATCCTTGAACTGGCTAACGCCCTCGTCCAGGGGAAAGAGGACCTCTTCTCCATTCCAAATCTTACCTGGAGAAGAAAGGGAAGGATTATGATCAACCCCCTTTCCTATGTGGCTTCAGGGGAGGATTTGAACCGGCTCTCCTTCACGAACTTCCGCCTGCTGAAAAATTATTCAACTTACATCCGTTACATCGGGCAACCCTTCTATGTAAAGGGCGTCTCAAGAGAGAAGAATTTCTGGATGTATTCTCTGAAATCACCCATTTATCATCTTCCCCTGGGCAGGGGCTGCCCTGTCCAATGCACCTGGTGCAGCGGCAACATCCCCTCTCAGAAGACGATTACCGGCCGAAAAGGGGTCACCTTCAGAGGGGTTGAGGAGGTTGTCCAGTCGATCAGAGAGGCCCTCTCTTATGGATATGAGACCTTCCATGCCTGTTTTGATCCTTATCCCGGGAAACCGGAATACTTTCTGAACCTCTTCTCTCGAATCCGCGAGGAGAAGATCCGGATGGAATGTTTCTTCGAATCGTTCGGATTACCCACGGTCGATTTTATCAAATCTTTTAAAGAGACCTTTCCGGGGTCAAAATCCTTGATCGGCATTTCACCGGATGTCGGATCAGATCGGCTGAGAAAAGTTCATAAGGGAAATGCCTATACGAATAAGGATCTGATGGAGTGCCTCGATCGGTTAAAGAATCACGAGGTCTTCTGCGACCTCTTCTTCACGATGGGCGTGCCCTTTGAGAAGGAGGAGGACCTTGAACAGACGATCCGGCTCCAGAAGGAGATCCGGGACCGCTATTCCAATGTGAGGGGAATTCGCACCTTTACGATAGAGATGGAGCCGGGTTCTCCGTGGCATCTCGATCCGGAGACATTCGGCGTGAAGACTTCACTCTGGAATTTTATGGATTTTTACCATTACCATTCCAGCAAAGAGAATGCCTTTTCATCCCTTGGGTACTGGATTCCGGATTATTTTGAGGGTGTAAGGGATGGGAAGGAATTCGAGAGAAAGCTGAATCAACTGAAATGCAGACAGTTCTGTTTTATCCATCCCGATGCGAGGAAGTCATCGAGCCCATTCTGGGGAAGAAGGCTCTGCGATCTTTCGAACCTCTTCTGGAAAGCAAAGGGTTTGATAAGGAAGGAATAGACAATAACCGATAACCAAACAACAATGGCCAAATAATAACCAATAGTGACACTTTAGCCCTTTGAAGCGGTTATCAGACGATCAGGTGATCAGGAAGTGGACATCAGGATATTGGGAAATCAGGTTAAACCCAAAAGCTGTTATTCTTTATCTGAGATCCTGGTACCCTGGTATTCTGCACCCTGGTATCCTGGTCAACTGATGCCCGTATTTTTCCGCTGAATAGTGGATCATTAGAAATTATTATCATTTCAATCCAAAAGGAGGAACCTGCGATGAAGAAAATTAGTTCAATTCTGTGTGCCATTCTGAGCTTATTCTTTCTCCCTTCCCTCCCTCTTTATGCCGGTGAGATCGGCAAAGAGGCGAAGATTACTTTTCTCGGCCACTCCGCCTTCAAGATCGTCTCGCCGAAAGGGGTGGTGATCTACATTGATCCTTTTCTCAGCGGAAATCCGAAGACCCCGCCGGAACTAAAGGCCGTTGATAAGGCGGATCTCATCCTCGTGACCCATGGACATGGCGATCATGTGGGCGACACTCTCTCTATCGCAGAGAAGACGAATGCAAGGATCGTTGCCATGCCCGAATTGGGAAGATACCTGACCAGGAAGGGCGCCAAGAATGTCACAGGAATGAATAAAGGAGGAACGTTTACCTCTCATGGGATTGCTATCACGATGGTTCATGCCATTCACAGCTCGAGCGTGACCGAAGGGGATCAGGTGATTTACACCGGAGAGCCAGCCGGGTTTGTGATCCGGTTTGAAAACGGTTTTACCCTTTATTATGCTGGAGACACCGGAGTTTTTGGGGACATGAAGATCATCGGTGAGATTTATAAACCCGAACTCTCCCTTCTGCCCATCGGAAGTCACTTCACCATGGACCCGAGAGAGGCCGCCTATGCGTCAAAGCTTCTCGGATCAAAATATGTGATCCCGATGCATTATGGAACCTTTCCGGCTTTGACAGGAACAACCGAGGAGTTTGTAAAATTGATGAAGGAGGTGCCACAGACGAAAGTGCTGGTCGTGAAACCCGGCGAAACAGTTCAGTAATCGAATTCACCTTTTCCGATTTTCCCCTCATCCCCTTTGTAAAGGAGGTGAGGGTTTTTTGTAATGCGTCAGAAACTGTGAAAAAATTGGTGCACTGTGCCTCGGCTCACAGGGTTGGGGGTCTTGTCCAAGCTTTAGAACGCGGGGCATTAGATGTTATGGGTAACCTTCGTTTTCAGTAAAATAGCGGTATGACTCAGGTTTATGCAACATGGTTTAATATTAGAGGTTCCGCCCTAAAGCTTCTCCAATCCCTCCAACCCTGTGCGCCGGAAGGATGCCGATTCTGGAAAT
>JAGXSW010000071.1 GCA_018333715.1 Syntrophaceae bacterium
TCCCCCTTTGTCAAAAGGGGGAAATACTTCTCCTCCCTTTGGAAAAGGGAGGTGGGGAGGGATTTTATAAAAGTTTTTCAAAGCGCTAAATTGTTACCATAATTCCACTTTTCCATTATTTCAGAATGGTCCTTTTGTCTTTGGAATTTATTTGGAGCTTGGCGCTTGGACATTGGCGCTTATTTTTACTTTCATCCCTTCGGTCAATTGTTCGTGTCCTGCCGTGACAACCTTTTCCCCTTTTTGAATGCCCTTAAGGATTTCCACCTTTCCATCGAACCGGATGCCGGTTTCAACTTCTCTCCGAAGGGCAACCCCTTCCCTCACCACAAAAGTAAACTTCTTTCCCTCCTGGCTGAAAAGGGCTGATTCGGGGATGGTCATGCCATTGGGATTGCCTCCTGCCGGGAGGGTGACTTCGGCAAAAAATCCTGGTTTCAATCGATAATGGGGATTGGGAGCCATGGCTTTCATCTTCACATTTCGGGTAGCAGGGTCAGCCGTTGGGCTGATAAACTGAAGGTTGGCTGAATACTTCTCTTCAGAGAAGGCCTTAACTGAAAATTGAATCTGACTGCCTGGACGGATTCTTCCAGCCCAGTTTTCAGGGATATAAAATTCCAGTTCCAGCGGATCCATCTGGACAATGGTTAAGATTTCATCTTTCGGCGCCACATTGACGTGCTCGCCAATGGAAGCGATCTTGAGATTGACGATCCCATCGATCGGCGAGATGATGCGATGGTCCTGAAGATTCTGCCTCGCCAGACTCAACTCAGTTCTTGCAAGGGCTAATCTGGCTTCATCCAGCTTGACCTTCAGACCGATATCCTCGTAGGTCTGTTGGGGAATCACCTTCCCCTCGAAAAGCTTCTGGTAGCGAACCAGAATGATTCGATGCGCCTCTAAAGAGGCATCTGCCTCCTGGACCTTTGCCTCGGCCCGTTCCACCTGGAGCCTTGCATCGACTTCATCCAGTTGAACCAGAAGCTGTCCCTTTCCGACCCGATCTCCTTCCTTCACAAGAATCTTCTGGATAATCCCTGCCTTTTTGGGGCTGATCGTCACATGCTCCGGAGTCCTCATACTTCCCACGGCTGAAAGGGTGTAAGAGATGGGTCTCGACACGACCTCGACTACCTCCACCTGTCTCTCCTCTGAAATTTGGGCTGGAGCCTTGGAAGGCTTCTCAATGCTTGCCGACTCTTTCGACCCGCAACCAAACAATAGAAGAAAGACTATTAACATCCCTAATGGTTTAAGGCATTTCAACCACATCTTTCACCTTCTACTTTCCACGCTCCACTTTCCGTTTACGGATACATCCTTCCCATGGCCCGTTCCAGTCTCGCCTTGGAAATATTAAAATCGCTCAGTGCGCCATAATAATTCACTCTGGCCTGCGCCAGAAGAACAACGGCGTCAAGCACATCGGTGGCCGTGGCCACCTGATGCTTATACCGCTCCTCATTCATCCTTAAATTCTCTTCCGCCTGTTCGATCGATTTTTCCGCCACGCTAATATTCTTTTCGGCTACCAGCAAAATCTGATAATCGCTCTTCACTTCCAGGGTGATCCCTTCGATCAATTCAACTTTTGCGTCTTCAGCCTGTGTCACTTTCACCTTGCCTTCTCCCACTTTATGGGCCGTCTTTCCCCAATCTCCAAGGGTGAATGTGGCTAATGCCTGAACTGTCCACCTTTCGCTTCGAAGATCACCCACGAGCAAAGGCTCCTCAGATAATCGAGAATAGTTGCCTGAGAGATTAACCGTGGGAAAGAACCCGCTCTTCGCAATTTTTACCCCCTCCTTGGCCTGTTCGATCTTCAAATTTGAGGTCCTAATTTCCGGCCTCTTCCCTAATGCCTCTTTCAGGGATTCTTCAAAACGAAGGGGAAATGGGCTGTGCCCGAGAATGTCGATAACCTCCAGGGGAGCATCGATCTCCCGGCGGAGCAATGAATTAAAGGAAGACTTGGCCAAAACCACGTCATTCTCCGCCCTGAGCAGGCCAAGTTTTGCATTGGCGAGCCTTACCTCTGCCTGAAGGACATCGTTTTTGGGGACGATTCCGACCTCAAAAAAAGCTCTGGTCACCTCCAACTGGGCTGAAAATTGTTTGACCGTTTGGCGGGCCACATCCAAAAATTTCTCCGCCCTTAAAATATTGAAGTATCCTTCTCTCACCTGAAGGACGATATCCCTTTTGACTGTCTCCACATCCGTTTTGGAAATGTCAACCCCATGCTTTTCTATCCGATAGTTGGAAAGAATCGAACCTCCCGCAAAAAGGGGCTGGCTGATCGTGCTGCTTAAATTATAGACGGTAGGACTACTAGCGGGACCCGAAGTAAGCCCCCCTCCGAAGTTGCCGATAAAAGACGGGAAACTGTATCGTGTGTAGCCATATTGTCCTGTCCATTTCGCAAAGAAATCGGTCATGGCGGCTTTTCTTCTGAATTCGGAACCTGCCACTCCCTCCATCGAAGAATGGAGTTTTAAATTTCGCTCCAAAGCGATCCTGATGCTCTCCTCAAGAGTCAGAGGCTTCTGAGACTCTTGGGCCCAGGCCGCTCCTGCAGAGAGGAGGACCCAAAAAATCAATCCAACGAACCATCTCATTCTCATCGGTCTATTTCCTCCTTTCTTTCTTTTCAGCTCCTTTTAAAAAGATATCCAGAATGGTCTCCGCCTTTGAAATAAGCGGATAGGATTCCTGACTGATCAACCACTCAAAGATAAAGGAATGGACGATCCCTTCGAAGGCATGAGCCAAATCCAGGGGGTCCAAAGGTTTTAGCTCACCGGCCTTCATCCCCTCCTTTAATACCTGAGCAAGGAGATGGATATAGTCCACCATCTTATCGTGGATCTTCTTTCCGCAATCGTCTTTGATCGACCACTCAAAACGGCTTCCCTCCGAGGTGTAGATCCTGAAAAAATCCCGGTTCTGTTCCATGAATTCCAGTTCGAGGATCAGGACTTTTTTGATCCTTTCGATGGCGGAAGTTTTCCGGGAGAGTTCGGCTTTGACCAGACGATTGATTTCGTCCGTTTTCTCGTCGATAAGGGTGAAATAGAGGTCCCCTTTCGATTTGAAGTATTTGTAAAGGCTTCCCGTTCCAAACTCCGCCGCCCGGGCGATTTCGCTCATGGTCGTCTGGAAAAAACCCCTGGCGGCGAAGACTTTTCCTGCCGCCCGAAGGATCTCTCCACGGTGGGCCAGGTGTTCCCTCTCCCTCCTGCCGGTTGCTTCCATATCCCCTCTAAAGGTAATAAAAATTATAATTCATTTTATGAACTATCGTTCATTTTTAAACCAAAAAAAAGGATTTGTCAAATCAATCTGTAATCCCTCAGTTATGAAGGATAAATGCTTTGTCGAATATGTAACTCAGGGCTTCCCGCCTGCGCGAAGCCCGCTCCGGCGGGCGTAGGTAGGTAGCCCTGGAAACTCAGCCCTAAAGGGCTGAGTTACAGGTTGTGATAAACTTAAGCAAACCATAACTGAGGGATTACCTGTTCTTCCTTTTAACAATGGGCAGGACATAAAGTCTTTACCACCCTTCATTCCCCCAATCTAACGCCCTCTTCCCCTGCTGCAGGCCCTCTTAATATAAGAGGGGGAAGGGGGAGTTGTAAGGGAGGAATAGAGGGGGGTTACGAACTACTTTTTTAAGGTTTGGGCGAGAGTGAAACAATCTTGCCGCTCACCTCCAGGGTATGCATGATAATCCCCTTCAGGGACTCGATCAGACCTAAATAGATCGGGGATGATTTGGGCATACAGACCCCCTGGATCAACCTCTCCTCATGTTCTTCCGAATACCCGTTGGCGATCTTTAATATGGACCTCACCTGCTCGCCGATGTGCTGGGCCAGGAGTTTATTCTTTGTCTGAATCAGGTCTGGAAGGCTCTCCAGGAGGTCCATCGCCGTCTGAAAGATATCATTCACCTCCTTCACAGCACGATCGCTGAAAAGGATGCGGCCTTTCACCATGGACGTCAGCCGGTCCACCATTCCCTCCATGTTATAACCCATCCGGTCAAAACTTGAGGCCATGGAGAGGTAGGGCTTCGCCCACTCCTTTCCCTTCCCCCCGGGCGAGCTCTTCTCGATCAAAAATCTGGCCAGATCCGCCGAATCCCTTCGAACCTCTTCCTTCACCCTATCCGCTTCCTTGATCGAGTTTTCAGTAAGCGTTCGAAAACCCTCGAAGATCAGTTCCAGCATTTTGATCTCGCTCCGACAGACCAGAATGAGCCTCTCCTCCACATCCTTTTCCATTTCTCTTCTCCTCTATTTTGTCTGGTATTATTTTTGGTCGTCTCTCCTGTGAAAACCGGAGTCCAGAGAACTTATAATTACTTGAAAAGACTGGATTCCGGCTGGAGTTCACCCCGTGCTTGATACGGGTCCGGAATGACAGCAAGGCGTATTTTTTGATTTTTTACCAATACATCATACTTTTCAGTCATTCGAATTTGACCCCAATGGCTGATTCCATTTCCCTTGGTCAAAATAACTTAAGTTGTCTCTTGAATTCTCGTTCCTCCCTCTTTTCGGGGAAAAGATTTATCTTCCCATAAACGCCATCATGGCCTGGAACGATTGAAACCTTTCCCTGCCTCATTCGGATAATTCCATCCAGAATTCCGGGCGGAACAAAGGAGGCCAACTCATCCGGTGCGGCATCGAGAAGGATATGGAACTCCGACCCTCCCTTTTCGACCATTCGATCATACTCTGCCTCCACCGCCTTCGTCCCCACCCGAACCCCCAGCCCTCCGGCAATGACCTCTTCCAGGGGAATGAGGTGGATGGAAGGAATGGCGTTCTTCGGAACGAAACCCTCCTGCCGATCGGAAAGCTCTTCAATGCGGTGCATCACCCCTACGGTCAATCTCTTCCCGCATTTGGGGCAGAGGCGTTGATGCGATCTGGTTTCAGAGGGAGAGAAGATCACTCCGCACTGGCGATGACCATCATAATGATATTTTCCTTCCTCTGGGAAGAATTCAATGGTGAAGAGAAATCTTTTCCGGTCCTTCTTCCGAAGAACATCAACCACTTCTTGATAATTGAGCTCGCAGTCGAAACCATTCGCCTCTCTTCCCAACCGATTGGGCGAGTGAGCATCGGAATTGGAAATGAGGGCAATGGCATCGAGGCTTGAGAGCCTCCAGTTCATTTCCGGGTCAGAGGAGAGGCCGGTCTCAATGGCTCGGATATGAGGAGTCATCTCTTCGAAACATTCCTCAATCGAGTCAAACCCCGAATTGGCTCCAAAGATCGAAAACCACGGCGTCCAGGCATGGGCAGGAACAATGAGGCAGTCTTCGGAGATATCGAGGATCATCTTTACGAGTTCTTTTGCGGCAAAGCCGAAGATGGGCCTCCCATCTGAAGAAAGTTTTCCAAGATTTCCCAGCTTTGAATTAATCTTCTCCACCGCCTCAAAAGAAGGGGCAAAGATGAGACTGTGAATCCGTCTTACCTTACCCCCCTGGGAGTAGATGTTGCTCACCTCGGTGGTCAAAATGAAGCGGACCCCCTCATCTCCTTTTCTCAACCGAAAGAGCCCATTGCCTGATGGAACCAGTTTCGATTTTAAATCCGCATAATAGACGGGATGGGTAAAATCTCCTGTCCCGAGAAGCGCAATCCCTTTCTTTTTTGCCCACCGGCCGAGCGTCTCCACCTCCATATCCTTGCTTGTGGCCCGGCTGTACTTCGAGTGGAGATGAAAATCAGCGATGAACCGCATAGTCGCCTATGTCAAATACGAAGCACGAATATCGTGCGAAGCATCCCAGCAGGGATCAATCCGAAACAATTCCAAAATTCTATATCCAAATGTCCAAAACTTGTTTTGAATTTTGATCATCGATATTTCAATTTGTTTCGGATTTCGATATTCGAATTTTGGATTTATATGAACACGACCTCTTTTATGACACGACCTTATAGACGATGTCGTGCTCCCTTACCTTATCCTTCACCCTGATCCCGATGTCAGCCCCCGGGCCCGCCTCCTGGACATTGCTGTTCTCAATCTGCATCGAGTCAACCGTCTGAGTGATGTCGGTCGTATGGCCGACGATGTGGATCGGGTCTCCCACCTTCAAGGAACCTTCAGAGATCCGGATGGCAGCCACGCCGATCTTTCCAAAAAACTTGATCACCTGCCCCACTTTCTTCTCTTCCATTTTCTTCCTCCTTTCACAAGGATTAAACCTCAACTCCCAAACTCCTCAAACCTTTTAAAACATCTCCGACCTCGACCCGATTCAAACACTCAAAATCTTTGCACAGGAAGAATCTTTCTTCAGCACAGGGTGAACATGGGATTCCTTTTCGAACAACCTCGACCTTCTCCCCTCTTGGAGACCAGACTCTTTGATCGGTTGGACCGAAGATGGCTAACGTCGGCAATCCCAGGGCGGCTGCCATATGAGAGACGCCCGAGTCATTTCCGATGAAGAGTCGGCACCCTTCCATCAAGGATGCGAGCTGAACCAGGGAAAGCCCTTTTGCCGGAATCAGATGCGGAGAGGTCAGTTCCTCAAAGGCTTGTTGAACCTCCGGCCCTTCGGCAGGACCGAGGACGATGAGGAATTTTCCGCCGAGTTGGGTTTGAAGATGACGAAAAAGGTCCAATTTTTTTTTCAAAGGCCATACTTTCTTTCTGCTCCCGCTTCCCGGATGGAGGATGATCACCCTTGATCTCTCCTCGGGGGAGACCCCCTTTTCCATCCAGAAATCTTTTCCCCACTCCCGGTCCGACTCAATCAGATGGAGACTGGGATACGTCTCTGAAAAGGAAATTTGGTATCGGGTCAGCTGTTTCAGAAGGTGATCGGACAGATGAACCCCCTCGTCCCAATTCGGCAAGGGATTGATATGAAGAATCCGGCCCTGACAGGCCCTCTTTAAATTTCCGATGAGCGTTCCCTCCCTATCCTTTCCGAAAACGACGATAAGTTCAAAGGCGCCGAAGAACTGAGAGAGGGTTCGGTCCAGCGGTCCCTGCCTGACGAAGAAGGTCGCCATTCCTTTCTGGTCGATGGAAAAAATCTCCTCGGCATAAAAACGCCCTTCCGCTAACTGAAGAATTCGGGGATAACCCATCATGACCGGCCTTGCTTCCGGAAAAGCTCTTCGAAGGGCAGAAAGCACGGGCAAAGCCAAAATGAAATCTCCCAGGGCGCCCTGATGGATCACCAGCATCGATTGAATCTCAGGAATCTTCCCTTTTGCAGAAAAGATCATTCTTTTCCCCCTCCGTCAACGTGAGATCCTTTCGAGACGCTTCCGCACATGTTCATCCTCCGGTGTGATTCTGAGGACCCTCTCATATTCCCTTTTGGCCTCCTTCCATCTTTTCTGTTCTTCATAGAGAACGCCCAGATTGATCCTTGCAAAGAGGTAGTTTGGGTTGATGCGGATCGCCTTCTTCAACTCGGAGATCGCCTCCTGATGCCGCCTCTGATCGCCGTAGAGGAGGGCCAGGTTATAATGGAGATCCGCATAGCGAGGATTTAACCGAACAGCCTTCTCCATAAACCGGAGCGCCTCCCGGGTCCGCCTCATCAAGCCATAGATATAACTGAGGTGGGCATATCCCATTCCATAAAATGGATTGAGCTTTAACGCCTTCTTGAACTCCTCAATCGCCCTTCGATAGGATCCATAGTGGTAATAGACCGATCCCAGGTTGGAATGAAACTGGAATGCGTCGGGTATCAGTTTTGCCGCCTTCTTCAATTCTCGAATGGCCTGAGTCGACTTTCCTTTTCTGGCAAGATAGAGGCCGACGAAGTTGTAAAATTGCGCATAAAGGCGATGGAGATGAATCTTCCCGAAACCCTTTCCTGTTTTTTCATCAAGGTAAATCTTTCCTCTCTTCCAGATCCCCTTCTTCCGGTAGTCGTTTCTACAGTCGGGATGGCTCCGGAAAGCTTCCCGAATTCTCAGGATGGCCTCGTTTCGCCTTCCCGTTTGAAGGTAGACCATCCCCAGAAGATGCTGGAGAAAACCCTCCTTCGGGCTCTTCCTTGTCTCGGAGAGAAAGATCTCTTCAGCCTCTCTCCATCTCTTCATCTCAAGGTAGAGATGACCTAAATGAAGGGCAGCCTCCCTGTACCTGGGGTTGAGCCGAATCGCATGGACAAACTCCCTCTCCGCCCCCTCCTGATCTCCCTCCATCATCAGGAGCAAACCCATCTGGTTGCGGAGGTCCGCATAGCCCGGATGGGCCTGAATCTCCTTCTCAATCTCCTTTAAGATTCGCCTATATAACAGGAGCCGTTTCACTTTCATCTTCCCCCTTCTCTTCCTTCTTCGCTTCCGGTTTTCCCTCCCCCTTCTCTTCTCTCTTCTCCTCTATCCTCATCGATTTAATGGAAACCCACTGTCCTTTCTCCCTTCGCCAGTTGGCAAATTGGAAAACCACATCCGAAACTCCCGGGATATTTCTGATCTTTTTTTCAAAAGAGAAGAGGGTCTTGACCGTCATCGTTCTCTTTATCTCCTCATGGCTATCCATGGCCATAGAAAGCCGGAAGAATCCACGAAAGTATACCACCCCTTTTACGGTCCCATAATCGATTTTGGAATAATCGATACTGGACCGGATGAGCATACGCCGAACCTCTGATTGGATAACGAAGTCCTCTTTCTTCATCTCTCAACCACCGGAAGGTTTGGTCTCCAACGCTCTTCGCACCGCATCCAATAACTCTCCCGGGTCATAGGGCTTCTTGATAAAATAACGGGCGCCCAGTTCCCGGGCTCTTTCCTCGGCGCTCCTCTCCGGACTTCCTGTTACAAAGATGATGGGAATACGGCCTATCCGTTTTGACTCTTTTAACTTCTCCGCCACACTGAATCCGTCGCCTGCCGGCATCCGGATATCGAGGATGATCAGGTGCGGTCGCTCCTTGTGGGCCATAAAAACGCCCTGGGCGCCGTCGAAGGCAACGACCGTATTGTATCCGCTCGATTGGAGCCGAATGGTCAATGCCTTCACAATATCCCTCTCATCATCGACGATGAGAATCTTCTTCTTAGGAGCCATCACCCGCCCCCCTCGCCTTCTCTCTTTGGGGATTCCAGCCCCTTCCGATCAGACATGGATCCCTGAAGCCAGGTCAACATCTCATCCCTTCTTTTCTGAAAAGCCTCCATCTTTCCCCTTTCGATCGGAAACCCCGCGGGAAAACTCTCCTTTAGTGGATTTCTGAACCGCCCGCCTTTTGCCATCCGGTAATCCAGATGAGGACCCGTGGAGAGACCGGTGGAACCCACATAACCGATGATCTGCTTCTGCTTGACTCTGACTCCCTTTCTGATCCTGGAGCCGTAACCGGAGAGATGGCCATAATAGGTCATATATCCGTTCGGATGACGGAGGATGACCTGCTTTCCGAATCCTCCTCCCCACCCGCATGAGACCACGGTTCCATCCGCCACTGCCCACACTGGGGTCCCGGAAGGCGCGGCATAATCAACGCCATAATGAGGAAGAACCCCGCCGAGGATCGGGTGTTTCCTCGCCTTGGTGAATCTCGAACTGATGCGGGTAAAACGGAGGGGGGATCTTAAAAAGGCCTTCTTCAAAGCAAGACCTTTCTCATCATAAAAATCGCCCTGGAAATGAACCCCCCGGATCACTTTCTCTCCTCTCCGGTACTCTACCGCATGAATTGGACCATATCGGATAAACTCCTTTTCTTTATAAACCTTTTCCACCACCATTTGAAACTGGTCCCCTTCCCTCACATCTTTATAGAAATCGATCTCTGAGGCGAGGATTTCGGCGCAGGAGATCACCAACTGTTCCTTTTCTCCTGCGGCCTCCATCGCCTCAAAGAGGGACGACCGGATCACCCCTTCCACCTTGACCAGGTAGGTTTCGAGAGGAACCTCCTTCCTTCTGGCAAAATATCCCTGCGAACCTTTTTCAATCTCATAGACTTCGGTGGGACCCGCTTCGAAAATAAACCTTACCAGTTCCCCTTTTTCGTCGGCAATAAAACGGAAATGACCGCCTTTCAATTTCCTGAAATCGAGAAAAGGCTTCAGGGTCGAAACGATCCGTTCAATCCAGAATTGAGAAATATTCCTCTCCGCCAGCGATTTTGAAAAGGTGCTCTTCTCTTTGATCGCGCCTTCGATGATTTGATATTCAGGCTCACGGGGTTGAACTTCTTTTGACGGAGGACCGACGGGTTCGGAGGGACCGCCTTTGGAGGGAATTGGCCTGTAGGGCAGGATGAAGAAATACCCAATCAATAATAAGAGGATGACCCCAAAAGACCCCGAGAGAAGAAACCACTTTTTCTTCTTTCCTCGAACCTCTGAAGATTGCCATCTGAATCGATTTGTTCTGTTAAAACTAAAACCCGCCATCCTCAATCCCCAGTCTCTGCTTTAGGCCCCTGTCACGTTTCTGCATAAAATCAATAATAACTCCGAACTCTAAACTCCGAACTCCGAACTTCCAATCTCCCTCAGATAGGATGCCGCATCTTCCGGCGGAGTGGGGTTGACGAAGAAACCCGTCCCCCATTCAAATCCTTCCCGCAATCCGATCCGCAAACGGGTCTCAATATGCCAGTGATATTCCGGACGGTGAAACCGCTCCTGAACCGGCGAGGTATGAAAGGTCAAACCGTAGGGAGGATCGGAGAGCAGCCTGTGAAACTTCAAAAACAGGGACTGAATCGCCGCAGAGAGATCCTCTATCTCCTCCTCTTGAAGTCGATGAAAATCGGGGCGATGCGCCTTCGGGACGATCCAGGTCTCGAAAGGATAGCGCGAGGCGAAAGGGGAGAAGACCAGGAAATGGACAGTCTCCAGGATGACCCTCTTCCTCGCCGATATCTCCTCCTTGAGGATATCGCAAAAGATACAGCGCTCCTTCCGCTGATAATAATCCAAAAATCCCCAGATCTCTTCGTCGATCCTACGGGGGATCACGGGCATGGCCATGATGTGAGAGTGGGGATGGCGGTTAAATAATCCCGGATAATTCTTTAAAATGAGAAACTGTTCAAAACGACGGTCCTTCTCCAGATCCATGAGCCTCTCCTTATAGGCATGAAGAACCTTCCTGATCTGAGAGGGATCCATGAAGGCAAGACTCTGATGATGTTCGGGAGCTTCGATCACGATCTCATGAGCGCCGATGGCCTCCATCACATCGTACATCCCATCGGGCCTCCGATCGAATTCTCCCTCGATCCGGAAGAAGGGAAATTTGTTGGGGATGACGCGGACCCCCCATCCCTTTCCATCCCGTTTTATTGAGAAGGTCTCCGGAGGAGTCATCCCTTCGTTTCCCGGACAGAAGGGACACGGACCCTCGGTTTCCTGAACCTGATAGGGCGGTTTAAAGGGGAGATAATCGGATGGTCCTTTGGGGTGATCGGTAGTGATGACCACCCACATCCTGGTAATGGGATCTCTTCTCAGTTCGGCCACAAAACCTCCTCATGCAAGAAGGGATTGATAAACATATTGCCTCCCGCGGTGAGTTGCCTCTCTGTTCGAATCGTTCACTCCCTCTATTCTCAACACCAGCCGCTTCCTATAGAGGTTAAGCAACCGTGTGCCACTCGTGTTCATACCGATCTTTTCCTTCTCGGATAATTCCCTTAAGGTCAATCGCCTCGTATTCATCACCTGGTTCAAGGTCTGGACCAGATAATTGTTCAGAGAACCGATGATTCGCCACCCTCCTGGCCCTAACGTCTTCAATCTGGCGTCCATAACGTTATGTCACTTACTGCCTTAAAGTCACTATCGCTTGATGCCATATGGCCTATTCCTTTTCTCTCCATAACCGCAAGATGCGCAGCATCTGCCATAATCAGACCATTTGCCTTTGCCTTCTCGAGGGCTAAAGCCATATCTTTGTCCGTCAGGTCAAGAACCACCAGTCCGAAGTCTTTAAGGGTGTCGATATATTCTCTGTATTCTGCCACGGGCTTGAAAACTTTTTCTCTGTTCCGCGAATCCTTCAAAAATCTTTTAATGTCTTGCAGGGTTACCTTACCTAAGAAGTTTGATGCGGACTGTATGATGAGCTTAAACATAACCTCTTCTATCACCAACGCCGATGTGAAGGCTTTAAGGTTAAAAGATTCTACCGTTTTTAAAAACTCGACGGAGATGGGATTCATATCAAAAGCATGATGCAGAAATATATTAGCATCTATAAAAATGGACTCTTTACCCTTAAAGTCTTTAAGATTTTTCTGCATAGAGTTTTTCCAATTCCTTCAAGGATAACTTACCTTTAACATGTCCTTTAAAGCTTTCCGTATAACTTTTCTTAAAAGGCAAAATAACAATGCCTTCCTCGGTCACCTTAACTTCTACCTTATCGCCCGGGGATAGCTTAACCTTATCCCTGGCTTTCTTAGGAATAACGATCTGCCCTTTCTCCAAAACCCTGGCCACAAACATAAGTATAACCTCCTTCTATTCAAACTCTATTTCATGTTCAACTTTTTTATTGTAATACTTTATTTAATCTAATACTACATATAGAGTTATCTGTCAAATCTTTTAAACCAGTTAAATATTTGAACCTAAATCCTTTACAACATTATAGGGAACCTCTAAAAATGTCATTCCCGCCCCGATTTCCATCGGGATAAACTCCAGCCGGAATCCAGAACCTCTTGTTATCATTGGACTCATTTCCGTTCCGGAGTGACAAATTGGGAATTATTAGAGGTTCCCTATTACTACAGCAACTTTTTAAGAAAGAACGGCACTGTATCAACAAAAAACACTGGCGCCCCGTCCGTCATACCCGCGAAGGCGGGTATCCAGATGGTTTTTTAAAGCTCCTAGACGTCCTGGATTCCCGTTTTCACGCCTGCGCGCTGAAGCGCTATGGCGCGCAAGCACGGGAATGACGAAAAAAATCCGCTGTAGGACTATATTATGGCAGATATTTAATCAGAGGTTTAATGGTAAAGGGGTCCAAACGGCGGATGGTGTAGCGCGGAGTGGCGTTTAGGTTTTCAGGAAAGTTAGGAAGAGAACGGAAAGGTTTGCGTGAGCGTTCTTCTCTTGTTTAATGGATGAATCGGCCCGGGCCACGCCGGATCTGAAAAGGGCCCTCCCGGGGATGCTCAATCTCATCCACCAGTCGGTCCCGGCAACTTTTGCAGAGAATCAGATTAAACTCCTGGTAGATCTCTTTCTCCAGGTCCTCC
>JAGXSW010000072.1 GCA_018333715.1 Syntrophaceae bacterium
CCGGGGAAACCTGACCAGACGGGAATGGCTTGGCCGGCTCGGGCCGCACCTTACACACTTTAGCCTCGTGCTCATCCTGGCTGGCTCCCTCATCGGGAACATCTGGGGTTTCAAGGGATTTGTCAATATACCGCAGGGAGACGAGACTGCCACGATCTTTTTAAAAGGAACGGCGAAAGAACTGGGGCTCGATTTCACCATCCGTTGTGAGAAGTTTGAAATGAGCTATTACCCCGGATCTGAGGTCGTCAGGGAATACCTGAGCGATCTGGTCATTCTTGAAGGCGGCCAGGAGGTCCTCAAGAAGAGGATTCGAGTCAATGACCCCCTCCATTACGAGGGCGTCAATTTCTATCAATCAAGCTATGGATTTCTTCCTTCCCTGCCCGAAGAGCGGAAAGCCGAACTGGAGATCATCCCGAAAGGAAATGATCCCAAGACCTTCCGCATCCAACTCGGTGAGGGGGAAACGAAGCAAGTTCAAGGGACAGATTACAAGGTGGAGCTTGCCGCCCTGATCCCGGATTTTAGCCTGGGGGAAGGGAATCGCATCTTCTCCCGCTCCGACCAGCCGAACAACCCGGCTGTTCAAGTTAATATCTACCAAAATGGCAAATTGTCCTATCAAGGATGGTCTTTTCTAAAACACCCGGACTTTCATGGTTCAAAGGACGATACCTATCGTGTGAAGTTTATCAATTATTCGGGAGGGGAAAGGCCTTATACCGGACTCATGGTTGTGAAAGACCCGGGAATTCCGGTTGTATGGACCGGATTTGGGCTGTTGACCCTCGGGCTTATTTTTGCATTCTTCTTACGTGGGAGATCCACTCAGAAAGGAGGAAAAGATGATTAATCCGACCCTTTTCCAATTCACGATGTTTATCTATCTTCTGTCTACCCTTCTCTACGGTCTATACCTCGTAACAAGAAATGAGGGGATCGGAAAGTCAGGAACCGTGGCCGCTTCTCTGGGATTCATCCTCAATGGGGTTGCAATGGGTTACCGGTGGTACGAAACCCATCAACTGGGAATCGCCTATCTTCCCCTTTCCAACATGTACGAATCCATGGTCTTCTTTTCCTGGACCATTGTTGGAATCTATCTCTTTTTTGAACGGGTTTATCGTACGAAAGGCCTTGGGGCCTTCATCTTGCCTCTGGGTTTTCTCACGGTGAGCATAGCGGTTCTCGGCCTTAACCCGGATGTGCGGCCACTGATGCCCGCCTTGCAGAGCGACTGGCTTTTCTATCACGTCGTGACCTGTTTCCTTGGCTATGCGGCCTTCGCCGTCTCGTTTGGGGTGAGCCTTGTTTATCTGTTCAGGAAGGAAGATAAAACATCGAATAGCATTTTGCCCTCCCAGAAGATTCTTGAAGAGATGAATTACCGGTCGATCGTCGTCGGCTTCCTCCTATTTGCCGTAGGGATTATCACAGGAGCCATCTGGGCCAATTATGCCTGGGGAACCTACTGGAGCTGGGATCCGAAAGAGACATGGTCCCTGATTACATGGCTCGTCTATGCAATCCTCCTTCACATGAGATATACGGGTCGTCTGGTGGGCCGAAGGATGGCTTTTGTCTCGATTGTCGGGTTCGTATCGGTCGTCTTTACCTACTGGGGAGTGAACTATCTCCTCTCCGGGCTGCATAGTTATGCCTGATAAGAAGGAGGAGGAAAATGAAATGTCCTCAATGTGACGCGGAAAATCCGAAACCATCAAAATTCTGCAGAAAATGCGGAGCGCCTCTCGGAGTTCATCTCCTGTGCGCCCGGTGTAAACACGAAAATCCCGGGGAGTCCGTTTTTTGCGCGGAATGTGGAGAAAGATTGTCCGGCGTTCAAAAATCGGGGAAAGGAAATCAACGCAAATGCAGGAGCTGCGGCCATTTCAATGAACTGGACACCCTTTTCTGCGTTTCCTGCGGCGAAGAGATCATCAAGGCGCCCATGGAAAAACTCCAGAGACAATCTTCCAACCCATCTTATAAGACGATCGCTCTCGTCATCGGGTTGGTCTTTGTGCTTGGCCTCTCACTCAATCTTGGATTAAGCTTCTTCAAAGAAAAAAGTCCTCCTCAATCCCCTTCGATTCCTGCGTCGACCTCGATCCAGAAATCCTCCGTCAAAGTGGATGAGGCTCAGGTGATTGCTGTCGCTAAAAATTTCAAATGCCCTTGTGGAGGATGCGGAGAGCTTCCGCTGGAAACCTGCGAATGCGATATGCCAAGGGGAGCGGTTGAGGTGAAGAATTTCATCCGGGAGAAATTGGGAGAAGGTTCCTCTGTGGAACAGGTTGTCGAATTGGTAGACCAAAAGTACGCTCATCGAAAATAAAATCCTTCTACTTTGTTACGGTGACTCGATAGGCATCTCCTTCCTGGGAAACATGGAGGACCTGATACCCTTCGATTTTCAAAGCGCTCATCACATCTTTTAGGTCTCTTTCTTTTAGAACGACCTCCAACTTCTCCCCTTTTCGCAATCTCTCCATCTCTGCTTTTACCTTTACAAACAGGGTGGGACAGACCTCCCCTCTGATATCAAGCCGCTTTTCCATCGGGCGCCTCCTCCAATTTTTCTCGCAAAAACTCTTCAAATTTATCAAACCCGACCCTCTCAAGAGCCCCTCCGAACCTTTCCTTGGGTTTCCCGTTGAGCCGGAAAAACTCCACTGACGCCCCGACCGCTTTAATAAGGTCTGAATCGTGTGAGAATAATTTTCCAATCCTTTTGCCGATAGAGGGGAACCTTCCGAATTTCCCTCCGGCATAGAGAAGGAAGCCTCTCTGCGCTTCTTTCATGCTATTTGTTGGACAGGATTGAATGCAGTCGCCGCAATAGATGCATTGAAAAAAACGAATCTTCACCTTCTTTTTCTCTTGATCCGCATCTATGGCCTTGACCGGGCAAACGGATTGACAGATTCCACAATGGGCGCAGAACTCTTCATCCCACAAGGGCTCCACCGCCCCTTTGATTCCCACATCATTCTCTTCAGCTTTGATGCAGTTGTTGGCGCATCCCGAAATGCCGATTTTGAACTTGTGTGGAACAGGCTTTCCATAAAAATGTTGATCAATCACTCCGGCCAAACGGGGAGAATCCAATAATCCATAGGGGCAGATCCGGCATCCCTGACAGGCAGTGATTGTTCGTATGGTAGGGCCGCATACACCGACAGAGACGCCCCCTGAAGAGAGTTCATTCTTGACTTTCCATAGATCTTCCTGTGAGATATTGGGAATCTCTATGCCCTGCCTGGCGGTTAAATGGATTCCTCCGTTTCCAAATCTTTCTGCCACATGGACAATGGTCCCCATTGCCCTCGAGGTCAGGTTTCCTCCGGTGACATGCAATCGGACCGAGAATCGGCCCTTTTCAGATTGTCTCATCATTCCGCCTTTTTTAAGCTCCTGGTAATCCAAATCTTCCATGCTTCCCCTCCTTCAAGTCATTAAAAACCTGTTTATCTTATTACTCTCTTCATATTTTTGCTCGTCTATTCCTTGTAAGGATTCCCTTATGTTTGAAGAAATTTTTACCGTTTCCCCAATATTCATAGCCCCTCACAAGCGAAAAGAATATATCCTTCCATTTCTATTTGATGACCGGCGCCGGGAAAATATATCCGCCGAAGAGAAGATATGCCAGAATAAGCGTCCAGATGATATTAAAAGCCTGGGCTCCGATGAAGGCGATGGCCGGCCGGCCTCCCCCCATGCCAAAGAGCTCGGTGAAACGTGTCTCTAAACCGATGGATGTGAAGGCGAGGGCGAACCAGACCGTCCTGAGGCCGCTCAATATCCCCTTTGTCTCTTTTACAAGGCCTGGATCCACCAGAAACGAGAATACAAAAGAGGCGATCAGGAAACCGAGAATAAATTTTGGGAACCGTTCCCATATCACCCTAATGCCCGCCCGTTCTCCGGTCTGGATGCCCTTCCTCAAAGTCCACCAGATCGAAAGGAGAAGCGCCGCAATCCCTATCAGAACATTTTGCGAGAATTTTACGATGGCGCCAACCTTCATCGCCACCTCGCTGATGAGGGCGGTTGCTGCAACAACAGAGCCGGTGGTATCAAGGGTTCCTCCGAGCCAGGCACCGGCTATGATATCAGGAATTTCTAACACCTTGGCAATCCATGGCCCCAGTACCATCATGGGAACGGCGACGATCAGGATTAATGAAATGGTATAGGAGAGTTTCTTCTTGTCACCCTGGATGGCTCCACAGGCAGCGATAGCCGCAGAAACGCCGCAGATGGAGACCCCGGTGGAAAGCATGACGGCCAGCTCTTCATCAACTCGAAGCCTCTTCGCAATCCAGAAACATACATACCAGACGATTAAGACGACTAAGATCGCCTGAACAATTCCAATTGCCCCGGCCTGGAGAATTTCAAAAAAGAGGATGCCAGCCCCTAATATCACCAGCCCTGTCTTGATGTAATATTCTGTCCGCACCGCCTCCTTTAACCAGTTCGGCACACCGAGGACGTTGCTGATGAAGAGACCGATGAGGAGAGCGAAAATCACATACTCCAGACCCCAGTAGTTAAGGGTAACATTGCCTGCGATAAACTGCGAGATCCAGGCGAGGGCAAAGACAACCGGGAACCCTAAAATGAAAGTGACCACCCGGCCTCCCAACAGGACGATTCCGATAGTGGTGAGGATAAGATACGTAACGCCGATGTAAATGGATTTAAGGATATTTTCACTTGATAAAACTTTGCTTACGAGGGCGCCTGCTTCATCGCCCAACTTCTTGCTGATATCGCCTCCTTTCTTCTTGAGACTGGGATCTTTAGCAGTCTTCGAAATATCCCCAAGCTTCTTTGCGGCATTTCGAATGGCCGCCCGATCTCCAGTTTCTATCGCAGTCCTGAGTCCTGTTCCTGCAGTGATGAGATCCGCCTCTCTTTTTGCCTCGGCCTCTGCAACAAGCTTGTCTACTTTGGGTGTAGAGATCATCACAACATTCTTAAACTCCCCATCCGTGGCCCATTTGAAGGTGGGCATCTGAGGCCTCAATCCAACGAGCACCAGCCCGATGATGAGGAACCCCAACCACACAGCCAACCAATCCTCCGTTTTCAACAATTCCTTTAACTGTCTCATCTCCCTGCCTCCTCTGTTTAGTTTTTTGGCGGCCGGGGAAGGAGCCGCCCCCTCTCAAGAGTTTTTACCCTTGATTTAGATCTCCCTCCCGACCATTAGAAAAAGAAAAAGGCTAAAAGGATTGATTTCCTTTTAGCCTCCAGTTGTCCGGTCAGCTTTTAAAGTTTGAGGTTAAAGGCGTAAGGCCAGAGGGAAAGATGTTTAGCCTTAGACCCTCATCCTATAAATATTATCTCAAACTGGCATCCTTACCTATTGCCTCCCATTTCCCTGTCAAGCCGAATCTTTTCCGTTTTGTCTATCTGCACAACCTTAGAATCCTGGACAATAATCTGGACATAGCCATATCGGATACTCCTTATCGCTTTTAAAATATGCGAAAGAAGTTCTTCTTCATTTATTTTGAAATTTGAAATAGCTTTCTCCACTTCAATATTCTCTTAATGCCATTTATAAAGTATTTTATTACGGTAGATTTTTAACCGAAAAAAATTAGATATAGTACATTTGGTGTTCAGCTCTCCGTTCAGCCATCCCTTTTGTCCTATTACAGACATCCGCCAAAGTGACATGGTCTAAAATTTCTGCTGTTGCATTACTCACATCAAGCATTACACTATGTATCCCGCACGTTATCTCCTTTGGACATTTCACATGTTTAGTTTTGCTTACACAATCTAAAGGAGCCAACGGTCCGTCAATCAGACGGATAACGTCACCAAGCAAAATCTTGTCAGGGGGGTTGCTTAAAAAATATCCACCTCCTACGCCTCTTTTGCTTTCTACGAAACCAGCATTTTTAAGGGCAAGCAGAATCTGCTCTAAGAATTTCTCCGGTATATCTTCTTCACGAACAATATCCTGTATCTGCCTCATCCCTTTTTTATAATGCAGGGCCAGATCCACCAAGGCCCGCATCGCATATTCCCCCTTCCTGGTAATCTTCATGATATTGCCCCCCATCCATTAAAGTATATAAAGTCTATCAAATATATAGACTTTTACATTAAAAGTAAAAATTTGTCAAGTCTTTTTTGAAAATATCTTGTAACTAATTGTAATAATTTGTGATTTAACAATATAAAATAACAAAATTTTTCGGAGTGACGACTTTTGACGAGACCATCAATCATGATATTCCAAAGAAAGAGGAATTCTTTGTAAAAACCTCCGAAAATCTCCTATTGGTAAATATGATACTTTCGAGGTTCAATATCGAAATTTCCGATTTGACATATAGGAATACTCCGTTTAATTTAAATCTTACCTGATTGCATAATCTTCGGGAAGAAGAATGTGGGCGGTTGCCAATGGAGGTGAATATAGAAATGAGGGAGATCGATTGCTGGGCCATGGCCTGCCCTCAACCTGTTATTACGGTAAAACAGGCATTGGAAGAGCTGAAGAATGAATCAATTCGAGGTGGATGATGACTTTCTTTAGAAAAAAGAAGACTCTGACCGGACTCTCCCGCACCTGCGGCTGAGCGGCAAAAATCGGTCCGACAGATCTGTCGGAAGCGCTGAAAGCATTGAAACCTTCCCAGGATCCAAACCTCCTGGTAGGATTTGAGACCTGTGATGATGCGGCTGTTTATCGCCTTTCCGATGATCTTGCCTTTATCAGTACAGTAGACTTTATTACACCACCGGTTGACGACCCTTACTGGTTTGGCCAGATTGCGGCGGCCAATTCGCTTTCGGATGTATATGCGATGGGAGGAAAACCGCTGACAGCTTTAAATCTCATCATGTTTCCAATGAAAAAGCTTGGCGCGGCTCTTTTAAGAGAAATACTTCGGGGGGGATCGGATAAGGTTTTGGAAGCAGGCGCCTCCATTGCAGGAGGACACTCGGTGGATGACAATGAACCCAAGTATGGTCTGGCCGTAACAGGAGTGGTTCATCCTGAACGCATCCTGACCAATTGCGGCGCCAAAGATGGCGACGCCTTGATTCTCACCAAGCCCCTTGGCACAGGCGTTTTATTTAACGCATGCCGTTCCAAAAAGCTTCCCTTCCGCGAGTTAGAATTGATTCTGCCACAGATCGCCTCACTCAATAAGAAGGCATTGGAGATTGCTTTGAATTTCGATATCCATGCATGCACCGATATAACGGGATTTGGCATCGTCGGACATGCCCTGGAGATGGCAAAAGGCAGTGGAGTCCAGATCGATCTCTTATATGATAAACTCCCATTCTACCCCAACGCACTACAGATGTATCGAAGGGGCGAGACGACAGGAAGCAATAAGGCCAACAGAAAATTGGCCGAAGGATTCTTCCAAAAGGGAAGGGAACTCTCCGGGGAACAGGAAGAACTGCTCTTCGATCCTCAGACATCCGGCGGGCTTTTGCTCAGCCTTCCTTCTGCCGAATCCGACCGGCTCACCATGGAATTAACAAAGGCAGGTGTTGCTGCTGTTCAAATTGGCGGAGTGGTCCCCAGCCAGGAGCCTCACATAGAGATCTTCTGAAAAGCACCTTTTCCATAATATCACGGGTCATTTAAGCCGCAGATTTTCCATTTGAAACAAGGAAGATCCCCGTCATCCCGAACAAGTTTGGAAATAGTTTGACGGCTCTATTTTTTCCAATAAAAATGGAACGTTTTATTTTAATGTCTCTCCAATGGCAATACTCGATAAAGTCTGAAATGCTCAAGAAGTGGAGATTGGGCGTATCATGCCATTCATAAGGCAAAGAGGGTGTCACCGGGGTCTTCCCTTTAAAGAAGATCTGAAAACGGGCTTGATAATGGGCAAAATTTGGAAAACCAATAATGACTTCCCTCCCGACCCTTAATGCCTCTTTGACCACAACATCAGGTTTTTTGACTTGCTGAAGGCTTTGATTAAGGATCACATAGTCAAAAGTCTTATCTCCGTATCCGGATAGGCCGTGATCGATGTCCTCATGAAATACGCTCAGCCCTTTAGTGACGCATTGATAGATGGCTTGTTCATCAATCTCTATCCCCTGAGCCCGAATCTTCTTCTCACGAACAAGAAAATCCAATAGCTTCCCGTCACCGCAACCAAGGTCCAAAACGGACGAACCCTGGCGAACCCATTTGAGAATAGCTCTGTACTCTAATGGAAGCGCATCAGATTTCATACTGCAGCGCCTGGTGCACGCCTGTCGCTCCGTTATCAAGAGACACCCTTTGTAAGAAATATTTAACGAGGTGCGTTTCTTCTTCAACTTCCAGCAGAAAGGCATCGTGACCGTATGTCGAATCAATTTCACAATATGTTGTGTCAATCCCCGCCAATTTGCAGGCTCTCACAATTTCGAGGGATTGAGAAGCCGGGTACAGCCAATCCGACTTAAATGCCAGAACAAGGACTTTCGCTTTTACAACCTTAAACACGTCATAAAGATTTTTCCCTCTTGAGACATCAAAAGAATCGATCGCCCTGGTGATGTAAAGATAGGAATTGGCGTCAAACCTTTTCACAAAATGATTCCCTCTGTTGGAGAGGTAATCCTCCACCTCGGAACCAGCGCTGAATTTATGCGGTTGTTCATCTCCGGAGCGCCTTCCAAATTTCTCAGCCATTGAGACTTCGCTCATATAGGTGATATGCCCGATCATGCGGGCGACGGAGAGCCCTTTGGCCGGAGGAAGTCCGCCATAATAATGACCATTTTCCCAGTGAGGATCCGCCATAATCGCTTGCCGCCCGACTTCATGAAATGCAATCTGTTGAGGTGAATGTTTCACTGCAGTTGCAATGACAATGGCGCTTTTCAGCTTATCCGGATAAGCGGTGAGCCACTCCAAAGCCTGCATTCCGCCCATCGAACCGCCAGCCACTGAAAGAAGTTGATCAATTTTCAAAGAGTCGATCAAGCCCTTCTGAACGTTCACTATATCCGAGATACTGATGATGGGAAAATCCAGACCATATTTCTTCCCTGTCTTGGGATTGACTGAAGATGGACCGGTCGATCCCTTGCAGCCTCCAAGGACATTCGAACAGATGACGAAATACTTATTCGTATCAAAGGCCTTGCCCGGACCGATCATGTCATCCCACCAGCCAGGCTTTTCATCTCCTTCATGGAAACCCGCAGCATGGGCGTCCCCCGAAAGGGCATGAAGAATGAGAATGGCATTGGACCTTTGATCGTTCAGCTCTCCGTAGGTCTCATAAGCAACGGTGATGGGACCAAGTTTTTCTCCATTCTCCAGTGTGAGTTCATTGGGCGGAAGTGCAAAATGAAAATAATTTGTTTCTACCACACCCACGCTTTCGCAAATGTTTTTATCCGGATTCCGGCCCAAAGGCCCTGCATGTTGAGATATCTGGGACACCTCTGTAACTTCATCAATCTTCTTTAACATTGGACTTAGCACTCTCATCTCTTTCCCCCTCATCCGGCCGCTTTCTTCAATGCCTGATCAATATCCTCCTTAATATCCTCCACATCCTCCAAACCAATCGAGAGCCGGATAAAATCTTCTGTTACCCCTGTCTCCTCCTGTTCTCCCCGGGTTAACTGCTGATGGGTGGTTGAGGCAGGATGAATCACAAGGCTCTTTGCATCGCCTATATTGGCGAGGTGGGAAAGAAGGCTTGCCGATTCAATAAATCTTTTTCCAGCTTCTAATCCGCCTTTAATTCCAAAACCCACCAGGCCTCCAAAGTTACCCTTTAAATATTTCAACGCCCATTTATGACTTGGATGTTCTTCCAAGCCTGGATAGTTTACCCAGGTGACCAAAGGATGGCTCTTTAAGAATTGGGCGACCTTAAGCCCATTTTCAGAATGTCTCTTCACCCTTAAAGGTAGAGTCTCTAATCCTTGAAGAAACAAAAATGCATTGAAAGGACTCAAGCATGCTCCCAGATCACGGAGCAACTGAACCCTTACTTTAATGATAAAAGCCACATTCCCCAAACCCGGAAAATTTCCGAAGGTATCCCAGAATTTCAAACCATGATAACTCGGGTCCGGCTCGGTAAATTCAGGGAATTTCCCGTTACTCCAGTCAAACTTCCCCGAATCGACAATCACCCCTCCGATCGATGTCCCATGCCCGCCGATATACTTTGTAGCGGAGTCGACAATGATATCCGCCCCGTAGTCTATCGGTTTAACAATGCCGATACCGACGGTATTATCGACGACAAAAGGAACGCCTGCCGCATGGGCTATTCGGGCGATTGCCTCAAAATCAGGGACATCCAGCTTGGGATTTCCTATCGTCTCGGCAAAGATTGCCCTCGTCTTATCCGTTACGGCTTTCCTGAATTCAGCCGGCTTTGTCGAGTCCACAAACTTCACCTTTCTGCCCAATTTGGGGAAGGTGTAATGAAAGAGCTGGTATGTCCCGCCGTAAAGATTATTGGCTGAAACGATCTCATCGCCTACCTGCGTTATCGCTAATAGAGCAAGGGTCTCGGCCGCCTGTCCGGAAGCCACTGCCAGGGCGCCTGTGCCCCCTTCAAGGGCTGCGACCCTTCTTTCAAAAACATCGTTTGTTGGATTCATGATCCGGGTATAGATATTCCCGAACTCTTTGAGAGCAAAAAGATTTGCCGCATGTTCCGTATTCTGGAAGACATACGATGTCGTTTGATAAATGGGCACTGCTCTTGATCCGGTGGTCGGATCAGGGGTCTCCTGCCCGGCGTGAAGCGCCAATGTTTCGAATCCTCTTGTCGTCATTTTCTTAACCTCCTATTTTGATAGATAATGTGCATTAAAAACAAAAAACCCACCGGCCATTCTGTTGGTAGTGGGTTGCGCCAAAGACAAATAATTACGATGATGTTTACATGGGCGAGCCTCCCCTACCAGGCAGATAATGCATGTCCATACAACACATCACCATCGGATTTTTGTGTTTTATTAAATGAATTCCAATAGTTAATTCTTTTTTCAAATTGCTTGCCATCCCTTTTAATTTCCTGCAATTTAAACTGTTAATTCAATATTACATAGCCGACAAACATTGTCAAGTATTTTTTTTAAATTCTTTATTATTTTTATTGACAACTCCAATCCTATGGTGTTAAAATTTAGCTAATGTTAAAAAAGGCTTTGAGTATACTCATCTCCATTCTTTTAATGCTACCTCTTTTAACAGGGGGGGCCGGGTTTTCCCACCCGGTCAACAATAATTTCCCCTCTTTTCAGAAACCCTGTAATATGGATGACTGCAATCCCTATATGCCGAAATGTCCTCTCTGTCCCTCTTCAAGCTATGCCCTTAAATTTTTTCACCAGGAGACAAGCCTCTCTCTGCCAGATCTCAGTTCCTTTTTTATCTTTCTTAGCGTGAGCGCTCTGTCCGATCAAGGATTTGTAAAATCAATATTCCATCCACCCACATTCAATTCGTAAACCGATCGTTACCCTCTCAAAATTCTTTATTTAAATATTTGGTAGCGTTGTCAATAGGAGACCTGGAATAATGCGCTCCATTTATGAACATTAAGCTTCGCTTTTGCCACTAACATGCACCATTTTTTTTGATTGTCAAGAAAAATTAGCCCCCTCCCCTCTGTCGAAAAGCAAAATCGGGCTAAACAGTCAACGGTTGCAGGTGGCTGCGGTTATCCATGCCATCCCGGGCGCTCTCTGGGAGAAGATTATAGCCGCCAGGGGG
>JAGXSW010000073.1 GCA_018333715.1 Syntrophaceae bacterium
AGACCGTAAAATAGAATTGACCCCCTGGCGGCTATAATCTTCTCCCAGAGAGCGCCCGGGATGGCATGGATAACCGCAGCCACCTGCAACCGTTGACTGTTTAGCCCGATTTTGCTTTTCGACAGAGGGGACAAATTTTTTCTTGACAATCAAAAAAAATGGTGTACGTTGACGGTAAAAGCGAAGCTTAATGTTCATAAATGGAGCGCATTATTCCAGGTCTCCTATTGACAACGCTACCAAAATATTGACAATTGAAGATGTGACACCGGATCCCGAATGTTTCCTTAATTCTTGCACCTGGGGCATCCCTTTGGGTGGCAGGCAGAGCAGTACTGCCTTCCGCAACCAGGACATTTCCTGAAACAAGCAGCACAGAGGATGTGCAACTTTTCATCACAGATGTAATACGTTCCGCGGGGGTAAAAGCAGCCCTCACAGGGCAAAGAATCCACCTTTTTCAATAGGGGATTATAGGTGAGAGAAAAGGCCCTTGAGGAAAGCCTCCTTTTGATCTCCACCCAGAAGGCAAGGGACTCTGTCTCAATCTCTATGATACAGACAGGTTCAATTCGGATATTCAGGGCATATTTAGAAACAAGATCTTGAATCTTATATCTCTTTTCTCCCTCAACGGCATCCAATTTCCCTGAAAGTATCTTCTTTCTCTCTCCATTCTGTTCTTCAGAAGAATCCTTTCCTATGGGAAATTTTTTCACAAAGGTCTTCTGGATTTCAGCCTTCAGGGTCTCATAATACTCGAATACTCTTCTGATATCCCGATTGAGCCTCCTCTCAAGGCTTTTGATAAACGGCTCAAATTCTTCCTTGACGATAAAGGAGGCTGCCGAGAAGCCTGCATGAAGGGCCTTCGAAATTACTTCGCTTCCTATGAGAATTTCCTCAGGCTCCTTCAAGTCCTCCCAGAAGGTCATGAGATTGCCATCGAGAGCGAAGGTCGAAAGATTTTGCTCATTGACCAGGAGTGAAAAAATCCCTTCCCTCTTTTCGTCGGAAAGCGCCACATACTTGAAAAAGATCAATGCATAGGCGATCCTCCGATTTTCCACCTTCTGAAGCCGGAAAGTTGCATTGGAAAGGGCAATCTTCTCAGAAACCCACTTCGATATCTTTTCGATATGCGGGAGCTGGGAGAAATAGACTGCTTTGGCCATTTTTCCTCTTCCCGAAAAGAGTCTATCGACTGATCGAAAGAACTCTGATTCATAGGTTGCGCTGATTGCGATTTCATCTAAAGAATCGTAGGCAAAACTGAGTTTTCCATGTTCAGGAATGCCGAGGGTCTCAGAAAGAGAGGGAGGGACGACAAACTCCAGACTGCCGTTTCCTGTTCTTTCCAGCAGGGCCCCCTCAAGTGAAAGGACATCGATTATAACCTCAGGCAAAGGCCTGCTCTGTCCCATCGGTTTCTTCTTTCAAGAGATTTCGTATTGATTTGGTTTTTTGAAAAAATCTTTTTTTTATCATTCTCGTAAACCCTGTTAGAAATTCCAGCGAGACATCATTTCTAACGGGGTAAAAAGAGGAATCCAGTCCGCGTTTTTCTAAATCTCGTAATCCTCGCCAAAAATCTCGTTGTCAAAGGACTTCGCTTTCAGGTATTCATTCTTGGCCTTTACGAGATCCTCGCCGAGCTTTTCAAATCCCGCCTTGAGCTCCCCATCGTTTGCGCTCTTGAGCCATATTCCCATTACGAGGTCTTCGAAGCCTTCTTCTTTTTCGAGGCGGCCGAGGATGGGTTCGATCTCCCCGATGACCATCTCAAACATATTGATCTTATTATCGAGAAGATCGATGACATAATCTTCTATAGTTCCCTTCACCGAAAGGTTAAAGACAAAGACGTCCCGGGTCTGCCCAATCCTGTGGAGCCTTCCGATCCTCTGTTCAATCCTCATGGGATTCCAGGGGAGATCAAAATTGATCAGGGTGTTACAGAACTGAAGATTTCTTCCCTCGCCTCCCGATTCCGTGGAGACGAGGACTGGCGCTTCGTTCCGAAACTGTTCAATTGCCGCATTTTTTTCCCTCGCGGTCAGCGTCCCTTTGAATATAACGTGTCGAATTCCGTTTCGCTTGAATAGGTCCGTAATATATTCCAGGCTTTTCACATATTGGGTGAAGACGACCTTTTTCTCCTCTGAATTCTTCCTGACAAGGTCGAGAAGGGCTTTCCCCTTGGAAACCTCTTCGAGGCTATCCACCCATTCGATGATTCTTTGCTTCTCCCCATCTTCTCCGGGCAGTTGAAGAAGGCTCTTTTTGAGGGCAAAAGGACTGCTTCCCGCCTCCCTCAAAAGAAGATTGAGCGTCAACCGGTTCAGGCCATCCTTTCGGAGGTAGTTGTTTAGCCCCTGATAGATCTTCCTCTCCGTCTCCGCAGGCTCGATCCTCAGGGTGGCGGCAAATCTCCGGGGAAGCTTCAAATCGATGACGCTTCGTGTATTTCGGATCATCACGTCCCGCAGAAGCTCCCTCATTTTGTCCCGATTGGAAGGTTTCCTCAGGTTCCCTTTCGCCAAATATTCCTGCCTGAAGAGTTTTTCCGTCTTGAATTGTCCGGGCTTCAGAAGGGTGATGAGGTTGAAGAGCTCGATCAGATTGTTCTGAAGGGGGGTTGCCGAAAGAAGGAGGATAAATCTCTTCTGAATCTGGTTGATGAGTTTCCATGCCTGGGTTGCCCTGTTCCTCAGATGATGCGCCTCATCCACCACCACAAGGTCATAAAAACGCTGGGTCACTATGGGCATGTTCTTTTTGCTCTTTGCCAGGTTGAGGGAAACAATGAGATATTTTCCGTTCCAGAACTTTTCAGGGTCGTCAGATGCTTCCACGTCGTCGGTCGTCATGAATTCAATGCCGAATTTTGTCTCCATCTCCTCTTTCCACTGGGAAACGAGGGCGGAAGGAGTCAGGATCAGGATATTTCTCACCATGTTTCTCAAGAGATACTCCTTGATCACCATCCCTGCCTCGATGGTCTTTCCAAGGCCCACCTCATCGCAAAGGAGAACCCTGCCCCTAAAATATTTCAGAACCTTCTTTACAGTCTCGATCTGATACCAGTATCGTTCGACGTTATTGATTGCGTTCAAACAGAGGAGTTCGTCGAAGCCGCTCTGAATCGTAAGATGGGTGTAGTCGATCAGAAGCTTTATCTCTTTCAGGGGGGAGAAGGATGCAAATTGCAACTTGTTTTGAGCCTCAACTCCAGGAAGGGAAAAACTCACAGGAACAGAATATTCCGGGATGGCCGGCGGCGCAGGCTTTTCGGTGGGTTTCGGAAGCGATCTCTCCTGAGGCTTCTCCACGGTTGGTTTCGGAGAAGGCATTCCTTCAGATGCAGACCGTATTGTGGAAGCCTCCGGGCTGCCGGCATGAGGACTGGCTCCCTTCTCTCTAACTGAAACAATCTTTTCGACCTTTTGTTTTGATAACAACTTCCATTCCCAATACTTTATCCAGTCCTCAACCTCCAAAAAGGCCGCCTTAGCCTCCTTTCGATCCCCCAGACTCCCTCGTTTATCCAGAAGTTCTTTTGCCCGATTCAAATACTCTTTGGCCCGAGGTCCATTTCCAAGGCGGGCCTCGCCTCGACTGAGCAGGAGATAGTCTCTCCATACGGAACGGATTTGTGCCAGCTTGATCAGCCAGGGGCGGGCCATCCCATAGTTATCCCAATCAAAATAGGCGAGGTTTACGATATTAATGAGCAGGGCTTCATCGCCAGGAAACTGATGAAGCAGGCTTTCAAGGCACTGATACGCCTTTTTAAAATTCCGTTTTCTCAGGAAACGTTCATAAGCTCTATAAGTGTCTTCCGGCGTTTTGAATAACATCTTCCAGCCTACCCGACTGCCCTTGAGAAGGAAATGATATTATTTTTTAAAAGAAACATTAATTGTAGTGCTTTTCTTAATGCTCCGAAGAATGCCTCGGCGCTTTTCTTGGCAAAACCGATTGTGTAGATTTCCATTCCTTGATCTCCTCAGTCTTAAAGAGTCCAAGCCGAGTTTCTTCTTTCTCTCGACCCTCGTCAAGAAATTCTTGCTCTGACTGAACTCTTCCATTACCGCGGATGTGTTGGAGGTTTACATCATAATTTCCGAGAACCTTGCCCACAAGCAATCGCCGATGGCAATTCGAGGGGTTTTCCTCACCACAAAGCAGGGCAACACGATATTCGTGAATCCCTTTTAAGAGACGCTCGATGGCTTGAATGAAAGGCGCTGATTTCGCAATTAGACTATATAGGACATGGCCGTCCGCATCGTAAAAGTCTTTACTGTCTGGTTTACCGCCAAGTTCTTTTCCAAAATATAGGTATTTGAACCCGTTCATTTTCAATGAATTCTCTAACGGCTTCCGATCAAAGTGAGGAACGATTTGTGAACTCGGTTTTGACCTTATGTCGACCACTACATCAATTCTCAAATCTCGTAAAAGATTCAAGAAAGTCTCCAACGAGTGATTGGAGTGACCTATTGTGTAGATCATCAAGTGGCTGCCGGAAGATTCTTCGGTCATTGTTCTTTCCTAATCTGTGGTTCTCGGCGATGCTTCAGGCGGCGGGCGAGTTCGGCCTCGGTTGGAACCAATTCACCGCGAAAGGCTTTCGCAAGGACGGCTTGGGTGAGCTTTTCAGCCCGCGCTGTCGCTGCCGCTACTCGCTTCTCGACAGCCTCAGCCAATTTGAACATTGCATCAACTCGGCGAACGATTTCATCTTGCTCGGCCAGAGGAGGAACAGGACCAACCATGGGTCGTATATCATCAAGATTAAAGTTTGCACGAGCAACGTCTGCCTTGCTCTCGTGAATGTGCTCTTGCGCATGAGGAGATAGGAAATAATACATCAGGAATTTATTAATCATTCCTTCTGGAACTAATCTAATAATGGCAACTGCTTGATTACAGTTTGCACCTTCGATGGCTTCCGTCGCAATTGAAGATCGTCCAACGGAGGCACCAACCAAATTTAAGAGTACGTCTCCTCGATGGATGATAGAGTTCTCGTGTGAATCATTAAATATTGGGGGGAGGTAAGCCATATCAGTCAAGTAAAGATTTCCCCACAAAACGTTTTGACTTCGGATAAAAGGGATACCTCTATCTGAGTAATTGAACCCTTGCCATTTGGGGGAGGTTCCTTTTGTAATTAAAAGAGTCAACTGATCTATAGTAGCCAAACACCAAGTATCTGGTATTTCAAATGCCAGTTTGTATGCCGGTTTAAGGGGTTCTTTGTAACGAGCCCCTAAACCGTCTTTTTTTCTAATTTCCAATTGTGTTCGTCGACGATTAAGTATCTTTAAAATCAAATCCTCAGCGTTTTCCCTCTGATTATTATCTCGCCAGTCGGCGGTGAGGCGGCCGGAGCAGGCGGCGGCGAGGACGGCCTGACGGAAGCGTTTTAGGATCATCGCCACTTTGGCCAGATGTTCCTTTGTTGTATTAACCCTTGTGAGCAGTCCTTCCACTTTGGCCACGATGCGCTTTTGCTCGGAAATAGGGGGAAGTGGAATCTCAGACTGTTTAAGAAATTCCGCTGGGACACGCTTTTGTCCAACAGAACCAGTCATTTCAGATTCTGCAGCCTTTCGAAAAGATTCTCGGCGGATAAAATGATAAAGGTACTCTGGGAGTACAGCCCCGTTTGGGCGGAGGACATGGAATTCCGTAGAACCAAAGCCTAAACTATTTTTGAGACCTCGCACAACCGCCGCTTTTCCGTTCTCCATACATGGCGTAATTTTGGCCATGATCACGTCGCCTTCTCGAAACGCTGTATATCCTTTCCGGACTTGAGAAAAAGGTCGATCCACAGGTTTAGAAATAATCCCGAGCTCTGCGTCAACGGCAGGCATGGGAACGAAGGTAACAATGGTATTTGGGTCAAATGCATTTTGCGGAGGCTTGGGTGGGTTAAGATCAGCAATCTCAGCGATGGTTGTCAGTATCCAACCTTCCGGAAGGTTATTTTCTATATATTGTTTCATAACATAAAAAGTAGGGTGGATTAAGCAAAGCGAATCCACCAATTCTATTTTATTCCTTGTTCATATCTGAAATAAATGACAATTCTTTCGTTCCCCAACCAATGGGATATAAACCCTCCTGAAGGGCTTTTTGGAACGAACTATGCGGCCAATCCGCCGGGTTCTGAACAAACCCATGTTTCACGGGGTTATAATGGATATAATCCATGTGTCTTCGCCAAAGAAATAGGAACCTCCATGTTGATAAACTCGCCGGTATTCACTCATGTTTATGATGATGATTATTGGTGGATTCGCTTTGCTTAATCCACCCTACAATTCATCCTACCTTTCTGATTATTGGTGGATTCGCTTCGCTTAATCCACCCTACCTTTCCAAATTCCCATTTTCCAACATCTTCATAATGACACTTAACTCCCCAACGGCGCTCTCCAACTCAGCAATAGCATCAGTTGCTAATTCCTGTGGGTCAGGCAAATCATCTGCGTCTTCAAGAAGCTCGTCTTTAAGCCACTTTAGGCCGTCGATCTTGAAATCACGTTGCTTAATCTCACTGATGCTAAAAGTCCGCCAGCGGTCTTCTTTTGAATCTTTGGGATTGCGTTTGGAATGACCATTGGAGTCTTTACCAAAGCAGGCTTCGAACTCAGCAAAATGCTGAGGAGTGAGAGGCCGATCTTTTTTTGTGATTCGTGGGACGTTCGTACGGGCGTCATAGAGCCAGGTGTTTTCGGTTGGGTATCCTTTTGTAAAAAAGATGACGTTTGTTTTAGTGCCGGGACTGTAAGGGGTGAATGTGCCGTTGGGCAGGCGTAAGACAGTATGGAGGCCGCAATCCTCGGTGAGTATCTTAAACACGTCGCCAGCCTGATCAGCAAAGAGAACGTTATCGGGAACAACAATCGCTGCTCTGCCACCAGGCTTTAGAATACTCATCACATGCTGAACAAAGTTGAGCTGTTTATTGCTTGTGGCAACGGTGAAATCATCACGATTAGGCGCTTGATTGGCCCCCTTCGTTCCAAAAGGAGGATTGGTCATAACACATTCATAACCCCCATCTCTTGGAACTCTTTTGGGCTCATAAATGGCATCTCCTAAATATATATTCGCCTGGATGCCGTGCAGATAAAGGTTCATCAAGGCAAGCCTTCTTGGTCTTGCAACAAGTTCTGTTCCGGAATAGGTAGAGTTTAGAATCCGTTTTGCTTCTTCACGTTCAAGACCGCCTTTGGTTTGTTCGATCAGCCATTCATAGGCGCAGACTAAAAACCCACCGGTGCCGGCTGCAGGGTCATGGATGGTAAAACCTTTCATCTTTCGAGGATCGGGTTTCATGCAACGAACGATAGATTGGATCAGGATTCGAGGGGTGAAATACTGTCCGGCTCCTTTCTTTCCTTCTGAAGCTGATTTTTCAAGCAAACCCTCATAGGCGGCAGCCTTTACATCTATATTAAGAGATGTCCATTCAATCTCATCAATGAGATTGACGAGACGCTTCAGGTTAACCGGATTACTGAATCGGGATAAGGCCCCAGCATAAATGGCTCCCAGCATCCCTGTTTGCTCACCCAATCCTCGAAGGGTAGCAGCATAATGGTCCGTTAAATCGGTCCCCGATTTTTCTCTTAATACAGTCCATGAATATTTCTTTGGTATTTCTACCCCCTTCTCCTCAGCCATCTTCAGAAAAAGAAGATAGGTCAACTGCTCGATGTAATCGCCGTAGTCAATTCCATCATGTCGCAGGGTATGACAGAATCCCCAGAGTTTACCAACGATGTCGGTCATGGATTACCTTTTCCCCGCTCACCCGTACCCTCTCCCCTGCCTTCGCCGAAACGCTTCGTGCAGGCAGGCGCCAGGGGAGAGGGGAATTTTTAAAGTATCAAGCGGCGATGGCTTCGTTAATTTCGTGAATGATTGTTTCCAATCTACCATCAAAAACCTTGTTTAATTTACTCCATGAAACTCCTTCACGGGTAAAAATGGGAAGCGTTTCGATGTCCTCCTTTTCCATTAAGAGGTTTTCAATGAGATGCCTTCGAATAAGCTCCAACCATCTATTCTGTTCTTCCGTAAAAGGACGACCGGATTTAACCTTCATCAAAGCTTTGTTCACCCTTTGCTCAATGGTTAACAATTCACCGCCTTTAACGGCAAAACGTATCATCGATATAATATCAGCCAGTTCTTTATTGTAGGCACGGTGTAGATTTTTTTCGGTAAATTTATCCACCAGATTGTCTGGTTTGATGGCCAAGGCTTCTTTTAAAGCCTTCAACTGTTTTACATCGAATTCCCTGGGCTTTTTTAAAAGGATCTTCAGCGCTTCTATATGTTCCGGATTCATTCTTACGAATTTTTCAAATTCCTGCAAGTAGTCCTGGGGGCCAAGCTCCCTGCCGTCCTTTGCCCGGAAAATGATTCTCGAATCAACATAATCCTCAGCTCCATTCGCCCTGATAAATTTCTTTTCAGGCCGAGGATATTTCTCGCAGAAATCGAGAAAGTCTTCACTCTGCAAGGTCTTGATTGTCTCAGTCCATTTCTTCTCAAGCCTTTCATGTAACGTCTGAGCAAAATCTGCTACGTCACAATCGAGAATATATTGGAACTGAAGCCTTCCTTCCTGGGTGATATTTTTGGAGATCCGATGAAGTCTTTTGGACAAAACGCCGATATTGTATTCTCGATCTTCATTGTTGGCGATGGCCTGGACGATCTCTCGAATGGACCGGGTTGCCTTGACTGGAGCTTCGGCAGTAATTCCGGTTGTTTTTCTGAAATATTCCAGCAGACTGCCATTAAAGCAATCGAAAACTGTAAAATGGGTTTTATGGATTTCTGGACAGAGCCGGGTGCCCCGTCCCATCATCTGTTCAAATAGAATTCTGGATTGAACGGGTCGCAAGAAAACGATATTCTCTATCCTCGGGACGTCCACACCTGTCGAAAGCATATCCACAGTGATTACAATTCCCGGATTCTGGCGGTTTCTAAACTCACGAATCCTTTGAAGAGGCCTGTCAACAGATGGACTACCGGTAATTTTCTGGACGAAATCATCCCCCCGGTTAAATTCCCTCCTCAGAACTTCAACCAACTGATCACAGTGTGATACGTGTTCAATATCATTCTGAGCAAAAATTAGAGTTTTCGGGAAATGGCCGAGCTGCGCCTCTTGCTCTTTGAGATACTTTTTTATTTCCTGAACAATCTTTCTGTTTCGATCTGGAGCTGTCCAGTCGATCTCAGTGGTGGGGGCTGGGAGTTCCCTCTCGTCTTCCAGAGTTTCAAATTTAAGCTGTCCAGTCTGGGTATTTACCAATCCGACCTCTTCCCCTTCTTTGAGAAAGACCCCTCGGAGTGTAATATCCGATTGGATGGCAACCGCATCATAGTCAACCAAATAGCCTTCACGGACAGCCCGTTCATAATCATAGCTATAGACAATTTCCTTAAAGAAAGCCCTGGTGTGCGCAGCGGGTGTTGCAGTCAGTCCAATTTTTACCCCATCAAAATGGTTCAAGACCTCGCGCCATTTACTTTCTTCTTGAGCTGTATATCCACGATGGCACTCGTCGGCAATGATGAGATCGAAGGCATGAATAGGAATATCCAATTTCGAAGCATCGGAATCATCATCCTGATCCTCAGGGGCAGAGAACATACCCTCATACCCAAAAAGATTAATCCGCATACGCTGGATCGTTGAGATATAAACGAAACTGCCTCTGCTATTTGGATTAGTCAGATATTCGCCTGGAAGAATTTTAGGATCGAATTTTATATCCTCATCCAGGTCCTCCCTCCTGAGTCTCTGGCTATAAACTTCATAGCACTGGTCGAACTTCAGTCCTGGTTCAGCTTCAAAACTGGCGGCCGTTGTAACAGCCTGAGCGGCAAGAGCCCTGCGATCTACCAGGAATAGAATTCGTTTGGCATAACCGGATTTCATCAACCGGTAAATCAAATTAAAAATCGCCACCGTTTTGCCGGTACCCGTGGCCATTGCAACCATCATATGACGTTTTCGAGAAAGAATGGCCTGTTCAATGGCGCTGATTGCCTCAATTTGAAAAGGCCACAGATATTTGCGATCTATTTCATGGTCTTTGAGCCAATCCTTTGCTCCGGCTTCATTTTTGTTCAACATTTCCATTAGCGCCTGGGGAGTGTGAAACTCGGCAACCTCTCTCGAAAGATTTAGCGGGTCCCGTAAATCTTGAAACCAGAATACCTTTCCATTAGTGGAATAAGCAAAAGGAAGATGATAATCGCCAAATGAGTGAGGGGCTTCTTCAAAGCCTCGTGCATATCTTTTTGCCTGCTGAAGAACATTTTGAGGCCCTATCCTTACTTTTTTACCTTCAATACATGCCAATGGTATCCCTTTGAAGAAGAGCATGTAATCAGCCGGACCATTTTTTGTCGGGTATTCTTCAATAGAACCCCGGGTGTTTTTTGCGCGCGGGCGGTAAGGAACGATTGGACCCCACCCGGCCTTTATTAGGGCCTTGTCTATAAACAACTTCCTGGTCTTTGCCTCGTTAATATCAGTGTCGTTCATGCCGATTCTCTGGAAAATCCCCCTTAATCCCCCTTTTTCAAAGGGGGAGATTATGGGAAGCCCTTTTTCAAAGGGGAAAAATATTGTCACCCTCACCCCAACCCTCTCCCGTCGAGGGAGAGGGGCATATCTTAAATTAGTTCTATAGTAATTTCTCCTCGGCCATGCTTAAGGCTTTATCTTTACATAAGATAATGTGGTCGAGGATTCGAAGACCGAGGGTTTCAGCAGCCCTTTTAAGGTCTTTGGTTATGGTTCTATCATCTTGACTGGGCGTGGCGTCTCCGCTGGGATGGTTATGGACCAGAATGAGCGCAGAAGCTGATTCTTTAACAGCCGGTTTAAAGACTTCACGGGGATGGGCAAGGCTTTTATCTAATAGTCCGACAGTGATCTGTTCTGACTTAATGACCTGATGTTTTTCATCCAGCAGGACGATATGAAATTCTTCTTGTTTGGCTTCTCTTGCCAGCCTCATAAAATGTTCTTTGCAATATGTGAGAGCGTCAGAAGTGTTTCTGACTTTATGATGAGGCGCTGATTCAGTGGTCCTTTGATTTGCCAACCTCTTACCTAATTCGAGGCCTGCCATAATTTGGCAATAGGCGGTCTCCCCGATGGCTTTGCTGACCTGTTTAAGCTCCCCTCTCGCTTGCAGAGACAGTTTTTCAAGGTTATTTCCAAATAATGTGGCCAGTCTTTCACCGGCCTGCATTGCAGATTCACCTCGAAGGCCGGAGCGAATCAAGATAGTTAAAAGTTCCGAGATCTTCAGTTCCGATGGCCCCAATCGGAGAAGGCGTTCTCTGGGACGGTCAATAGAGGGGGACCGCTTAACCGTGGGTGTAAAAACACGTTGGTCAATCCACCTGCCTGCATTGAACTCATCTCCCTTGGCCGACCAAGAATATTGGGGTTTCGTCTTTGACCCTGAGTTGGTTAAGTATCCAGCCTTCACTAAATCACTAATGATCCGACCTATAAATTGAGGTTTTTCCTCTTTTAAAGATTGATAAATTTCGGACTTGCAGAAGGAACCCTTGATCAACAGGATGTTGATTACTGATTGATACCTTGTAAAACGTTTTATATCCGGGTCAATCTTCATGTTTGGCATAAGGGTTTGCTTATTTGAGGATAAGCTGAAGATGAGCCTACCTTATCAAAAATGCAATGTTTTGACAATGGAATTTAGCTGTTACACCGGGAATTGAAGGGGGGCATAGGATCCCGCGACCAGTTTATATTTTTTAGCCCTGTTTGAGGACGACATCTAAAATCTTAGCTGATAAAACAGTGGTCTTCCAGTTGTGCTTTATTCCCGCAGGGATGAAATAGGTTTCCATTGGCTTCAGGAGTTTTTTCTCCTCCCCGATGGACATTTCAATTTCACCTTCCACCACCACTCCGCACTGATCGAAAGGATGGTCATGGGCATTGCCTTCTTTGTTTGGAGCGATTTCCATAACAGCCATCGTTAAATTTTTTCCAGATTCGATTTTACTCCAGATGCCGGGCCGAAACTCATCCAGCGTTAATGTTTTAATATCCCAGAATCCCATCTTGGCCTCCTTTGTCTTAATCCCCCGACTCTTTTCAGTTTAAATGTTCGATCAGTATCTTGACGCCGATACCGATCAGGATGAGGCCGCCAATCACTTCAATCTTTTTCTCGAAGAAGCGGCCAATTCTATTTCCAATCAGGACCCCCAGGAACGATAGGGCAAAGGTCACGGTCCCGATGACGAGGATCGGGGTCACAATTAAAATGTTCAGGAGGGCGAAACTGATTCCTACTGCGAGGGCGTCAATGCTTGTGGCAATGGAGAGCACCAACAGTGTCAGAAGGTTCAATGGACCGGCTTCTTTTTTCTGTCCTTCCCTCTTCGTCGATTCATAGATCATCTTACAACCGATCAAACTGAGAAGGCCGAAGGCGATCCAGTGATCCACGCCTGAGATCAGGTCTCTCAGGGTTAGGCCTGCCGACCAACCAATCAACGGCATCATGGCCTGAAAGGAACCAAAGAATATTCCGATTCTTAGGGCGTGATTGGCCCTCTGGCGCTTAATGGTCATCCCCTTGCTGATGGACACGGCAAAGGCATCCATGGCCAATCCGAATGCAATCAGAAGGAGTGTGAGGAAATCCATGATTAGAAGATAAAGGTTTCGTCTAACGGCAATCCCGCGTTTCGCGGGACCCGTATCGTTTATAAAAGGCTACGTTTGTCGTCTTTTAATTCTTTTTACGTATCCGTTACCGAATTACGAAACGGGCTTCGTAACCGCAGACTATTTTCATGGTTTGTAAGTGGCCTAACGGCCATGGGCAATTACATAGGCATTTAAACTCTTTTGCGATGGTTGTAAATGTAGAAATGGAAAAAATAGATTATAAAAGTGAGGATAAACCGCAAACATTTGTTAAAATTCCGCCTTCCGCAATCCCTGCCCGCCGCACAGGTGCTTTGGCAGGCGGGCGCATTCCAAAATGAAATCAGCTTCCCCCTCCGATCTCTTTCAGTTTTGCAACGATCTGGTCTTTGTTCATGGCCCCGGGATGTCGAAAGACCTCTTTGCCTTTGTTATCGAAAAAGACCAGCGTGGGAAGGGCCGCAATTTTGTATTCGTTTGCCAGATGTTGATATTTATAAACATCAATGACAAGGATTTCAGCCTTTCCGGAAAATTCCTTGCTTATCTCCTTGAGAATCGGCCTCAACTGACGACAGGGGAGACAGGAGTTTGCTCCGAAATCAACGAGAAAAGGCTTCCCGCCTGCAAAAGCCTTCTTCAGTTCCTCCTCCGTATTCGATTCGGGAGGCTTAGAAGCAATCTTCTGGAGAAGGATCTGATCCGTTTCGACTTTGGCTGAGGCGCGGAGTTCCGTGACATACTGCTTCATCTCTTCCTGTTGTTTGAATTCTCGGATGAACTGTTCAATGATGGGCGATACCTGGTCCAGGGGGTTCCCACCCAATCGGTCTTTCAATAAGGGATAAAATGTTTTGATTTCTTCTTTGGTTACGGTTGGAGGAGTAGAAAATTTCTTTTTCATCAGCTCGCCGACGAGAAACTCTTCAGGGGACTGAGCATCCTTATCCGTATCCTTATAGGTTTTGACGGGAGGGGTCAGCCCCTGTTTTTTTGCTTCCTGAAGAAAAACCCTGTTCATGATGATCCCCTCAAGAAGTTGTTGTGGATCTTCCCTGAGCATCTCTTTTAAGGGCGATTCCACATTTTCTAATTCCCTGTTGAGCTGTTCTAAGGTGATTTTTTCCCCGTTGACCTGGGCGAGGACTTGCCGGCCCGGGCTCTGGAGATAAAAAAAGTAGAAGAGAGAAGCGCCGCCCAGCGCAACAATAATAGCTCCAAGGATAATAATTCTCCGTTTCATTCTTCCTCCTTTGGTCTTCCTCGAGGTGAGCGGAAGTTACTATTTATTCCCTATATCAGGACAAAAATCAATATCCCTGCGAGGGCAAAGAAGAAGAGAGAGGTGAGGAGTTTGATGGTGGATGCCCTTCTCTGAAGAAAGAAAGAGAGTTGTTCCGAGGTCACTCCCCAGTAAGACACTCCAAAGACAATCAGCAAGGGGACGATAAACATGAAGTTGTAAAGGAGAAGGTAATAAATAGCCTCCGTTCTGAGAGAAGGGATATTCGTCACAAAAAGAATCGTAGGGAGATAGACCTGCCCGGTGCAAGCAAATTCCAAAATGGAAATGACGAAACCTGAAGCAATAGCAGCGAGGAGATAACGGCCGCTTTTGCTCCCCTCACGGACCGTTTGATGGATCCGTTTTTTCAAGAAATCAGGAAGTTTGAGTTTCATCTCCGAAGGGCGGCTTCGTTTCAACTGGATGAAGTCATAGAAGCTCAGGGTTCCAAGGATAAGAGCAAAGGCGATGGTCAATAGATAGACGGCCCGGGAAAAAAGGGGCAGAAAAGTGAATTGCTGAATAAAATGGAGAACCCCAAGACCAATCAACAAATAGGTTGCGAAGACAGCTCCTGAAAAGCCAATGCCTATCCAGAGGATCTCTCTCTTTTGACGGCCCACCAGGGTGAGGTAGGAGATGAAGAAGATCAGGGTAGCAAAGGCGCAGGGGTTAATCCCATCGATTAAGCCTGCGGAAAGAACGGTTAGAATTCCAAGGGACTTGAACCGTTCGATCATGGAGGAATCCGCCTTTTTAAGCTCTTCCGGCGTAGGGGGGGGCGGAATGATCTCGCTTCCCCTGGGCTTGTTCATTTCACTATATTTTTTAATCAATTTTTCAACTCCGGTTGCTGAAACTTCATCCGGGGAAAGGTAATCATTGCCAATGAAGATGGCTGGCGCGATCAGCCGTTTTTCAGGAGGGAGTTGGATCCGGTTTGAAAGGATTTCGTTGAGACGCTTTCCGTCAGGGGTATTGAGATCGACCTCTTTAATATTCAGTTTAGGGTATTTCCCCAAGAGAAATTTCAGCAGGGCGTTTGCCCGATCGCATTTGGGACATCCCCTCTGGTGAAAATAGGTGAGATCGATTGAGACGGCGCTCGTTTCGGGTGCGGGCGAAGCAACGGCGGATGGGATTTCAATGGGCGGAGTGGGAATTCCACCCTTGGCCTGATATTCGAGAATAAGGGGGGTGAGTTTTTCCATCACCTCCCTCTCTCCGGAGAGGAGATGATTTCCGATGATGAGAACCGGCAGTTCGTTCTCTTTTTTGCCGAATTGATTCTCTAATCTTGAGAGGGATTCGTAATAATCAGGGTTTCCAAGATCAAATGTTTTAATCTCAAGGAAAGGGTGCATGGGTTTAAGAGTGGGGAGATAGCTCTGAAGGATGGTCTGGCAGGGCTCGCAATCCTGAGTATAAAAAAAGTAGATTTGATTAGATGGGGAGGGCGTTTGGGCTAATCCCTTACCTCCCAATAAGAGGGCATACAGGAGAAAAAGGGTCGATAGGAAATAGGCTGCTCTTTTCATAATCTCATTATACCAACAAGTGGCCAAAGTTTCAAAGACACGCACCGAATAATTTTAATTTACAAAATGTAAAAAGTAAAAAGGGGACAGGCTGCTTTTCGGGGTTGCAAGTTTTGCCAGCCGAGGAGAAAAAGCAGCCTGTCCCCTTTATCAGGCGATCAGGTCGGGTCGGGGGATTTCGAATTCGCAGGGCACTGCGGTCTGGCAGAGGCCGCAGGCAGGAGGAGGGTTCTGTAAACCATAGCTTAGCCGTTTTGCTTTTAATGGCTCGGAATTGATGTATTCGTTGCATCTATCCTTATCATGGCCCTCTTCCGTGATGGCTCCGGCAGGGCATCTCGGGATGCATTTCCCGCATTTTTCGTTCCGGAAGAGGAGGCAGTTTTCTTTATGATGGCCGTACTTGCACTCGCTGGGGGTCAGTTTAAGAAGGGTGACAACGCTTCCTATCCGAACGGCCATTCCTTTCGGAGTAATGAGACCATCGTTGAGGCTGAAAGTCCCAAGGCCGCAGGTGTAGGCCGCATGGCGCTCCGACCAGGGAGAAGCCCAGCCCACCTTTTCATCCCGGAAGTATCGAAACGCGGGCATCAGGAGAGGGGCGACAGCCACAAAGCCTAAATCCTCCAGAAATCCCACGACATGTCTTCGCAAGGCGCCGTTGCAGATCTCGCCGAAATCCCTTGTGTAGGCCCAGAGTTTGGAAGGAAATTTTTCTTCTTTGCGATTGCTTTTCCGGGTGTCCTCGGCTGTGGGTAAGACCCATGAAATGACGCTAATCTGCCCTACCTCCGGAAGAAGGAGTTCTCTACCTTTCTCCTTTAAGGCGGCAGCGATGATCTCTCTCGGAGTGAAGTGGAATGAACCAATAAGCGACTTAAATTGAAAGAAGAGCGGATCGGTTCCCGAGGCAAACCCGACCAGAGGCTCTTCCCAGTAAGATCCGTGGTCCAGTTGGGTTCTCCGGTTCTGGTTATTCTGGTGAATGAAGTTTTTAATGAGCTGTTCGAGGACCTCATTTGGATTTTTTAGAAAGACGACCTTTTCCTCTTTTGTCATTGTGTTCTCCTAACTATCCATTCGTGGTGAGTATGTCGAACCATGAACGGATTCATTTGATATAGTTCACCCTTCGAGAGCCTCAGGGCGAACGGGGTGTTTCAATTTGTGATTTGAAATTTGCAATTTGAAATGTTTTTTTTAATCCTTCTCCATCTTTGTGGAGTCAAAGCCGCCCTTTTCATGAATTCCCGCCAATTTACAACGGTATTCCTCGATGGCCAGTTTTAATGCATCCGTGGCCAAGGTGAAACAGGGAATTTTCTCTTTTGGCAATTGGGAGAGGACTTCCTTTGATGTCTCGTCGGATATCTTCAGAGCCTCATCGACCGTAGCCCCTTTAATCCGGTCTGTCAGAATGGAACTGGTCGCAATGGCCGCCCCGCAGCCGAAGGTTTTAAATTTCGCCTCAGTAATTTTATCCCCGTCCACCCTGATAAACATCTGCATGATGTCGCCGCAGGAGGCATTGCCTACGGTTCCAACCCCATCTGCATCGGAGATCTCCCCGACATTTTTTGGGTTCTGAAAATGATCCATTAAAAATTTCGGATACTTTGCCATTTTTACCCCGTTAGAAAGCCCCGCTGTTTGCAGCAGGGATGAACCCCGTAAGACTTTTGGTCTCTTACGGGTTGAAGGTAATTTTCTTATGGGAGCGAACACGGGGTTTAATGCCCCGTGTAAGCCTTCCCGTTAGGAGGCCAAATGTCTTCTAACGGGGTTCACTCCTCGCTGGGAATGATTTTGCTGTTCTGATCCTCCAGTCGCTCCAGACGTTTGACCCTTTCTTCCAGTTTACCGTGGAGCTGGAGAAGCATCTTCATAATATCCGACAGCGGGTCCGGAAGGTTCCCATGTTCGAAATCAAGATCTATTTTTTCAGGGGTGAGTGATTCAACAATGCGGCCCGGAACCCCAACCACCGTCGCGCCGGGTGGAACGGCCTTAACCACCACAGAGCCGGACCCAATTTTTGCTCCATCCCCGATCGTGATAGCTCCCAGGATGGTGGAGTTCGACCCCACAATGACACGGTTTCCAAGGGTGGGATGGCGCTTCTTTTTTTCAAGGGTGGTGCCGCCAAAAACAACGCCTTTATAAATGAGGCAGTCGTCGCCGATCTCGGTGGTTTCCCCGATCACCACTCCCATGCCATGGTCGATGAAAAGCCGCCTGCCGATTTTTACGCCAGGATGAATCTCAATGCCGGTGATCCACCGGCTGAAATGAGAAATTAACCGGGCAATCGTGTACCATCTGTGCCGGTAAAGAAAATGGGCAATTCGATGAAACCAGATGGCATGAAGTCCCGGATAGCAGAGAAAGATCTCGACATAGTTCTTTGCCGCAGGGTCTCTTTCTCTAATCGTCCGAATATCTTCTCTCAATCGCTCAAACATGGGAACACTCTATTTTTAATGGCTGTATTCTGACGGAAATTCTAACCCAGAAACGAGTCTAAATCCAATGGTATCTTTCATGGGGGGGGTTGTCACCTTCGAAGGATGAAACTACTCCAGAGGCCTGGGTTAGGGTTACGGTTACGAAGCCGGTTTCGGTTAGCGGTTATGGTTATGTGTAAAGGATTGAAAAACGATAAACGTAGCCTTCTATTAACGATACCGGCCTTGTTGCCCTTACCTTTAAACTTTTACTTTTTACATGAATCCCTTTGGGGTTTGAGGCTGGGATTTCTTTTCTTCTTTCTTTCCGCTTTCGATCTTAAATCCGGATTCTTCGAGAATGAATTTGTCATCGCCGGGGTTTGCTTTGAACTCGAGCTGGAGCTTTTGGGCCTCCTTGACATAAGATCCTTCTTTGAGACGGATCTCTCCATCGGGCACAACAACGATGGCCGATTCTCCGAGGACAGGACATTTCTTTTCGCAGAACCCGCAGCCGTTGCACTTAGAGGCGATGACGACAGGGCGGCGATACCCCTCGACAGGACGAAAAACGATGGCATTGTATGGACAGATTTCATCACAGATCAGACAGATCTTGTCCTGTGCCCAAACCAGACACATCTCCTTGAGTAAGACGGCCGTTCCGACTTTGGCGTGGTTCTTCTCTTCCAGGGAGACGGAACGGATCGCCTGAGTGGGACAGACCTTGCCGCAGACATTGCAATTCTGGTCGCAAGGGGCCAAGCGAAGATCCATCTTCGGCGTCCAGAGCCCTGAGAAGCCCGATTCCCAGAGACAGGGCTGAAGCGTATTGGTCAGGCAGGACTTCATGCATTCGCCGCAGCGGATGCAGGTTCGGAGGAATTCCGTTTCGGGAATGGCGCCGGGTGGACGAACCAGTTGATGTTTACTCTGAAGCGGCGTGAAAGGGGTCCTCATTGCTAAAAACCCGAAGGTCATCCCTCCGGCCACGGAGTAAAGGAATCCCCTTCTCGAAAAATTGGTGGAGGAATATTCTCCCCCCAATGAGAAGGAAAGGGAAGCAGGGAAGGTGACAGCCTCCTGCGAACAGACTTTAACGCAGGTCCGGCACTGGATACATTCGGGGAAGCGGGTCTTTGTGGGGTCCTGTTCAATCGCGCCCATGGGACACGCTTTCTGGCATTTAAGGCATTCGTTACATTCCGGGCTCACCTTTCGCTTAAAAAGTCCCAGGGGCGAGATGAAGCTGAGAAAGGCTCCCAGGGGACAGAGGTACCGGCACCAGAAGCGCTTGGCAAAGAGATTGAGGGCAACGATTCCCCCGAAGATCAGGAGGGTGATGGCAGACATGTAAAAGACAGGCTGGAAATAGTGCAGATAGGAGAGGGCGACCCACCCGAAGGCCCGGGACAATGGACGAAGCAAATCCAAAAAGAGATTGATCAATGTGATCGTCAGGGGATAAAGGAAAAAAGTGTAAAAGCGCGTGAGAAGAGCCAGGGGGTCCAGGAAGAAAGCCAGGGAAAGACCAAGCAGACCGGCGGTTAAGAAAACGATGAGAAGGCCTGTTTTGATTTTTTGGAAACCGGCCTCGTTCTTCAACCCCGGGCGCTTTTTTTTGCGAAAGAAGAGAAAGTCAAGAAAGTCGATCGAAGCGCCCGTGGGGCATACATAGGCGCAGAAAAAACGGCCAATGAAGAGGGTGGCTCCGATGAGGATCAGAGACCATAAGACACGCGGAATAATCTCTCTTGAGGCAAAGATGGCATTCAGCCCCAGAAGCGGATCGATTCGCAAGTAGATATCTGCCGGCAGCCAATTGGGCAGCTTGTAGGTGGCAAAGATAAAAAGAAGAGAAAAGAGGAGAAGGGAAAGGGCCTGAATAATTGTTCTCATGCTGACCCTTTGAAAATTTTAAGTTGTTCAATATCGATTTTTCCAAGACCCCTCTGATGAGCAATGAGCAGATGCTCCACCTGCCTGCCTTTAAAAGTCTGGCCATACCATGGAACGATGGTGACCCCGTAAGAGTCCACTGCCACGGGATCTGTCCCGGCGATGATGAGATTGGTTTTTTTGACATCGCCCGGTCCTCCGGGCCCTCCGGAAGCGAGAGCCCGTGTGGCATCGATGATCGTTAACTGGGGCTTGATCACGGTAGCGAGATCGGACAGGGCCTGATTGATGTTGAACCTCGAGTGGAAGCTCTCACGATCCCAGATCAAGCCCATAAGTCCCTTGATGCCCAGGCTGACGCCCGTTGCGGAGTGAGATTTAGCAACCGGAATATTGATGAGGAGATCGCTCTCCAGAGCTTCCTGGATGACTTCTACCCGGTCCAATACCTTTCCCTGCGGGATTTTGATCTCTTTAAAGAACTTTCTATCCTGGAAGGCCTGAACATGGACGCCGGATATGTTCTTGCATGCCTCGCGAATTCCAGTTCTTTCAAGACAGAGTTCTGCCCGGTGCAGGGTATGATCCAGTATTAAAACTCGCCTGGCCCCTGCACGAATGCATTCCTGGGCCACGGCGGCGACGACCATGGGATGGGTGGTCGCGCCGAACTCAGGCGTTCTGGCAAAGGACATGTTGGGTTTTAAAACGACCCGGTGTCCCTTTTTCACAAAGCGGGAAATTCCTCCGAGGGTTTCCAGGGCTTTTTTTGTAGCGGCGGCAGGTTCTCCGGAGATAACGACAAGATCATATTCTTCTTTTGCATGCATTAGGGCGGGGCTGCCGACAACGCCTAAGGCCACTCCTGCAGCCGCTGTTTTAAGGAATCTGCGTCGAGTTATTCTTTGATGACTATCCACGAATCACTCCTTCCCCCCCCTCTTAACCCATCCCTACCTCCCGGTCTAACGCCCCCATCCAATCTTCCCCCTCTTACCTTAAGGGGGGGAGGGGGGAGTTATAAGGAGAGGCGAATGTTATTCCTCATTCCGCAATCCGAATTCCGAAATGGAGTTTACCCAATAAACTCCGATGGAACATCTTTCAACCGGGCCACATCTCGAATCTTCTTCGGAACGTTGAACCCAATTGCACATTTCACCGGGCATTCAGAGCAATCCTCACAAACCCTGGAGGGAAGACCAAGTGAAACGATCAAGTCCTGAGCAAGTGCCCGATTTCGGTAGTCGTAAGTATACATATACGCCCGCATCAGATCAGGGATGGGAAGATTCTCCGGGCATTGCCCCAAACATTGCCCGCAACCCTGACAGTACGACCCACGGAGGGAAGCTTCTTTCTGTAACTCTAATTTTTCAGGTTCGGTGAGGGTCAGATCATCCATGATGGATAAATCGATCTCTATATGTTCAAAGGTGGTAAACCCGGCAATAACTGTATGAACATTCGGATCCTGAAGAATCCATTTGAAAGAAGCGGGGATATTCTTGACTGTCGGTGGTTGCTGGGAAATACCCCGGACCGCTTTCATGCCGACAATTCCAATACCAGTCTGAGAGGCTCTGGCAATTGCTTTTCTCACTTCCTGATAATGTTTCTGTTTGAAGGTATAAGAGGTCAGAATGACATCATGGACTTTCGAATCGGTTACAGCATCAATGACCTCCGGCTCGTTTGAATGGGTGGAGACACCGGAGAATCGTATTTTCCCGTCTTTCTTTGCCTGTTCGAACGCTTTGAGAATTGGTTCATACATGACCGATTCTTTTTTGGATACCCCATGTTGATAGAGGATATCCACGTAGTCAATGCCTAATCGCTTCAAACTGATATCCAGTCTCTTGAGAAATTCTTCGGTCGTTGCTCCTTCCTGATAGAGACCTGTTGTTCGATTCTGAGGAAGATTTATCTTAGTGGCGATATAGTATGAGTCCCTTGGCCGCCCCTTAATCACTCCTCCAATGGTTTCCTCATTTCGGCCTTGCATATAGCCGTGGGCTGTGTCCAGAAGTAAAATTCCCGAATCAAGGGCCGTCCGGATGATGTTAGGATTATCGGTGAGCATCACCCCCATATTGATCACAGGGAGCTTCAGCCCTGTTTTCCCCAGAGTGCGGTAGACCATCTTC
>JAGXSW010000074.1 GCA_018333715.1 Syntrophaceae bacterium
GCGGCGTGCCTGTTTGTCTTAGGGTATATTGTCCAGCGAACCGTGGTCAACCGCATCATGACCTTTCATGAGTCGATGCAGGTCATCGCCATGGTCGGGGTGATGATGGTTCTCGAAAATATGGCCCAGCTCATCTGGGGGCCTGATCCCCACAGTCCCCATACGAAATATTCGCTGAGCACGGTATGGCTGGGCAGTGTCATGATCGACATTCCAAGGCTGCTTGCGTTTATATTGGCCATCCTGATTGCGGCCGCCGTTTTTCTCTTTTTGAAATATACGGATATCGGAAAGTCCATCCGGGCCTCTGCGGACAACCGCATCGGAGCTTTGATCGTGGGGACCGATGTCAATAAGGTCTATGCAGTCTGTTTTGGCGTAGGAGCCGCTTGCGTCGGCGCAGCAGGCTCGCTGCTCATCCCGCTCATGCCCGTTTCACCTCACACCGGTTTTCCTTTCAAATTAACCTCCTTTGCCATTGTCATCCTTGGGGGGATGGGAAGCCTTCCCGGAGCCATGATCGGAGGTCTCATGATAGGGATTGCTGAGTCCTTGGGCACGGTCTTTATTCCGAGTTCACTCAAGCAGGTGATCAGCTTCGGCATTATGGTGTTGATCCTTCTTCTGCGGCCCAAGGGTCTCTTCGGAGGTAAGGGTTAGTGAAGATCATTTATTCCTTCCTATCTATCCTATTGCTCATCCTTCTCCTTCTTCCGAATTTTGTAAGCGATTACATCCTCGGGATCTTCGTCCTGATCTTCTTCTACGCCTATATGGGGCAATCCTGGAATGTCCTGACCGGATATGCCGGCCCCATTTCGCTCGGGCACTCCCTCTATCTGGGCATTGGCGCCTATATCTCCACAAAGCTGGCCATGTCATTGGGTGTGACGCCATGGATCGGCATGTGGGTCGGAGGCATTGGAGCCGCCCTCGTCGGATTGGCCATAGGGTTTTTGGGGTTTCGGTTCGGGTTAAAAGGGGTCTATTTTGTTCTCCTAACCATTGCTTTCGGGGAAATCGGAAGGCTCACGGTCCTGCACCTCAAGCCCCTGGGTCACATGATGGGACTCTTCGTCGATTTCAAACCGGGGTTGGGAAACTTCCATTTTCGGGGAAATCTTCCTTACTACTATATCGCCTTGGGCTTTGTGGTTTTTTCTCTGATCGTCGTCCGGGCTCTGGAGGTTTCGAAATGGGGACGCTACTTTGTCGCCCTTCGTGAAGATGAGGATGCGGCTGAAAGTCTCGGGGTCAATGTCTTCAAGTACAAGATGATTGCCATCGGGATCAGTTCCTTCATGACCGCACTGGGCGGAACCTTTTATGCCAATTACATCTTTTATCTTCACCCCACCAGCGTTATGTCCATGTGGGTCTCGATCGAAATTATCATGCGACCCATCATCGGAGGGATCGGAACGCTGTTTGGTCCTCTCATCGGCTCTCTTCTGCTCACGCCGCTTTCGGAGATTGCGCGATCCTATTTCACAAAGGCAGGGCTGGAAGGGATCCATATCGTGATCTATGGACTCCTTCTGATCGCCGCTGTTCTTTTCTTTCCGGGGGGGATTTTTGCATATATCAAGAAGATTCTGAAACCCATACTGGGAGAATCAAAGGAAATTTAGGGATTTCCATAAATGATGTTCTCGTAAAAAGTCGTCGCTCCGGTCCTGCGGCAGGAACCGGAGTCCAGGGTATTTATAAGCATTTGAAAATACTGGATTCCGGCATCCGCCGGAATGACAGAAAAGGGCATTTTCAGACTTTTTATGAGACCGTCACATATAATCTGGAGGTTTGACATTGCCCCTATTAGAACTGAAAGGAGTGAATAAGAGCTTTGGCGGCCTGAAGGCTGTTTCCCAGGTCTCTTTTGATTTGAACGGGGGAGAGATCTTAGGGATCATCGGGCCAAACGGAGCCGGCAAGACCACCCTCTTTAATGTCATCACGGGTTTTTTAAAGACGGATTCAGGAGAGGTATGGTTCAATGGAGAGAATATCGTGGGATTAAAACCCCATCAGGTTTGCCAGAAGGGGATGGTGCGAACCTTTCAATTAGTCAAGCCGTTTGTTGAACTTACGGTTCTTGAGAATGTGGCGGTGGCTGCCCTGAACCGGGCGAAGACGATCAAAGAGGCGCGGGAAAAGGCGATCCGGACGATCGATCTGGTAGGCCTAAAGGAGAAAACGAACACCCTATCTTCCGGCCTCACCCTTGGCCACCGAAAACGGCTCGAACTGGCACGGACATTGGCCACCGAACCCAAACTCCTCCTTCTGGACGAGGTGATGGCGGGACTGACGCCGACCGAAGTGGACGAATTGATCAGGCTGTTAAAGGAAGTCAATCATCGAGGGGTGACCATCCTACTGATAGAACATGTGATGCGGGGACTGATGGCTCTTTCAAAGCGGGTGGTCGTCTTAAATTATGGACAGAAGATTGCAGAAGGGGTTCCCGGAGAGGTTGTAAAAGATCGACAGGTGATCGAGGCTTATCTGGGAGAGGAGTTTGCCGGTGCTCAGGGTTAACGGGATCGATGTCTTTTACGGGGACCTTCAGTCGTTGAGAGGGGTCTCCTTCGAGGTTCAATCGAAAGAAATCATCTCGATGGTGGGTTCCAATGGGGCGGGCAAGTCCACTGCCCTGATGACCCTTTCCGGCATTTTAAAATTGAAGGGCGGAGAGATATTTTTTGAAAATCATCCCATTCACCTCTGTTCCTCCTCACAGATTGTTGAGATGGGAATTGTTCAGGTGCCGGAAGGCCGGCAGCTCTTTCCTTCTCTGACCGTCATCGAAAATCTGGAGATGGGCGCCCGGTTTCCCAGGGCGAAGAAGAGAAAGAAGGAAACGATGGAGTGGGTTTACAACCTTTTTCCAAGGCTGGAGGAACGAAAGCGTCAATTGGCAGGGACGCTGAGCGGCGGAGAACAGCAGATGCTTGCCATCGGCAGAGGGTTGATGGCCTGCCCCACCCTTCTGATGCTCGATGAACCCTCCCTGGGACTTTCACCCATTCTGGTCAAGACCATCTTTAACATCATCAAAGAGATCAACGGACAGGGCACGACCATCCTTCTGGTGGAACAAAATGTTTTTCACTCCCTAAGTCTCTCCCACCGGGGATATGTTTTAGAGAACGGCTCCATTGCCATGAGCGGAACAGGCCAGGATCTCCTGAAGAATCAGCACATCCGCAAGAGCTACCTGGGTTTATAATTGATGAGTTTGGAGTTTGTAGCGCTTTCATTTATTGGGGGCGGCAAAAGATTTCGTCGGCAATAAATGCCGACGCTACTCTTTAGGGGAAGACTATGAAAGTTAAGGTTCCTCAGCTTCTCTGGTACGGGAATACGGAGATGGAGCTCGATTTTCCGAACTCCTGGTCGATCTTTTTCTGTCCGATGAAGGGCGGAGACAAGAAGAAGCTTGGATTGAAGGAGATGGAGAGGGCCTTTTCCCGTCCCATCGGTTCGAAAACGATCTCCGCACTGGCCAAAGGGAAGAAAGAGGTTGCCATCCTTTTTGATGACATGGCTAGGCCTACTCCGGTCTATGAAATCGTACCCTTTGTGCTCAGGGAACTGGAAAAGGCAGGGATTTCGGATCAACAGATTCGGTTCATTGCGGCCCTGGGAACCCATGGTGCTCACACTGCCAACGACTTCAGAAAGAAACTGGGACAGGAGGTGCTGGACCGGTTTCCTGTTTATAACCACAATGCTTTCAGTTATTGTACCCCATTAGGCAAGACCAAGCAGGGGACTCCTGTCTCTATCAACAGTGAAGTGATGGCTTGTGACCTGAAGATCGGAATCGGATGTATTGTACCTCACTCCTTTTCCGGTTATGGAGGGGGAGGAAAGATGATCCTCCCGGGCGTGGCCCATATTGAATCCATTGCTCACAATCACGGCTTGATTAAAACCCATCCAGACTGTGTAGGCCTTGGAAAGGTTGACGGGAATATTCCCCGCCTCGATATCGAAGAGGCAACAAAAATGGCAGGGCTTGATGTAAAGATCGATACCATCCTCAATCTCCGGGGAGAGATCGCCGGTCTTTTTGTTGGCGATCCCATCCTGGAGCATCATGAGGGGATGAAGCTTGCGAAAGAGGCCTATGCAACGATCCCTGTTAGGGATATGGATGTCGCAGTGGTTAACGCTTATTCCAAGGCAAACGAATGCGTCATTGCCCCGTACATTGGGATTCCTTCACTGAAAGAGGAAGGGGGCGATCTGGTGATTATCGCCAATGAACCGGCAGGCCAGGTGGTCCACTATCTCTTCGGAGAATTTGGAAGATGTGGAGAAGGAGGGCTCAAACTTCCTCAACCCCTGCCCACGAAGGTAAAACGGTTTATCGTCCTCTCACCTTTCAAGGATCATGTGGGAGCCTGTTTCTTCGGCAAAGCGCCTTCGATTTTCTGGGCAAAGACATGGGAGGAAGTTCTGGAGCTTCTGAAAGCAGAGTGGCGAGATGGCACGAAGGTGGCTGTCTATCCGGACGGGACGATACAGTATTTCAAGATAGGGTGATGGGGAGATAAGGAGATAGGGAGAAAAGATTATCGAAGAAAAATCAATAGAGAATAGAGACAATGAATGAAGAACGATGAACCATAAACAACGAACAATAAACGGAAAACTTTAACTCTAAAAAAAAATATCTAATCCCCCTTCATCCCCCTCCTTCGACAAGCTCAGGATGGTGAGCATGTCGAGCCCTTTCTCAAAAGGGGGAAACATTTTTCCTCCCTTTGGTCTCCGACCCAGAACGTCTGCCTGCCGGTAGACGGGGTCTCTTCCCCGGAGGGCAAAGGGAAGTGCCGCCGTCCAGAGCCGTACTGTTCATGCCAAAAGTAAAAGAACCGGAGTTTAAGGATTTAGGCGGGAAGCACTGGGTCGCCTGCCATCTCCGTTGAGCCTGCTGCCTTTTTGGACACTACCCAATAATGTTTCAACAGCAAACCCCCTTAAAACTCGAAGACGATTCTGGTTGTTTCTGGCATATTCCATAAAAATATTTTATATTATTCCCACATTTGTGGTAACATTATTTTTGGAGGTGAGACAAATGAAATTTGTAGGCGTTAGGGAGTTCAAACAGGATGTAATTAAATATTTAAATGAAGGCAATGAGATCGTTGTCATGAAACGAAAGAAACCCATTGCGCGCCTTACTCCTGTAGAAAAAGACAGTCCGGAGATCATCCTTCTTGAGATTGGCAGGGTTCTGAGTGAGGCAGGCATCTCCCCCCAAGATGCCCGAAAGGCTCTTGATCGTGCAAGGCAGAAGATTTATGGCTAAGATTGTAATCGATGCCAATGTGATCATCTCAGCTTCCTTTGGCGGTAAGCCTTTAGAAGCAGTGGTCCGCGCGATGGAAGATCATAAGGTTTATTGGTCTCCATCGATTGAACGAGAATTGTATGAAACCATTTCAGGACTTTCTAAAAAACTCTCAGGAGACCAAATTGACTTTGTTCGTGAGAAAATCGGGCAGTTGTTGGTCCTTGCGAAGCGCATTTCTATTTCAACTCATGTCGTTTTATCAAGAGATGCCAAGGATGATCATTATCTTTCCTTGTGTAAAGAGACAGGTGCGGATTTTCTAATTACCGGAGACAAAGATTTATTGAGCATCGCTAAGGAATCTCTTGAGAAAGAGGGGATTTCATGCTCGATTGTTTCCCCTCATCAGTTTTTAGAACACAGCGTATGAATTCTTCCCCGAGGATGGATGGCAGGCCTTGAAAATTGAAACAAGCGACGATGGTTAGGCGTCATGCCTAAAAAGTTGGTCAATTCAAATTCACCTGCCGGCAGAAATGGATTTCGGATTGCAGAGTGCGAAATAAAAAAATAGTTGAAGGCTCAAAGCGAGAACATGGTTTCTGACTGAATTTTTCAGTCCCACCATTTAATGGAAAAATTTTCTATTTTACCCCAAAAACAAATGGCCCATCGATAAAATCTTCCATAAACTTTATCGTTAAACCGAATTATACGAAGATTTCAAAACCTGCGTTTTTAATTGATTGGGTGATCCGATTATTCATCCGGACCATCACTTTGGTGGGATATCTCACCTGAAAAAGGAACTGGGCGTTGTTCTGGATGTCGAGCCGCTTCATCTCCTTCTTGACGCGGTCTAAAAATCTGGGCGCCTCCTGTTTATCCGCCTCAAGGGATTCGATGAATGCCCTTTCCAAATATTTTTCGATGTCCTCGTCGATTTTCCCGTATTTCTCATCGAATGCTTTTCGAATCTCATCCTCCTCTAACTTTCGATACTTTTCTTGATGGACAATGGCCTCCTTTTTCAATTTGGGAATGGTCCGGGGAATCGATTTCGGATATCCGAGGGTGAGGACCATCATGGGAAGGACATATTCGGGAATCTCAAAATATTTTATCGTATCATCGATCTCATGTTGAATCGAGCCGATGTAGACCGAACAGAGACCAAGTTCCTCGGCAAGAATGACCACATTCTGGGCGGCCGCCATCAGGTCTGCATAGGCGATGAGAAAGTGGTTGAGCGCCTGTTCCCCTCTGAAATCGGTCCGGCACATCTCCGCCCACTTCTTAACCCGGTAGAAGTCGAGACAGAAGATCATCGAGAGAGGTCCATTTTTAACCCAGGGCTGGCCTCCGGCCAGTTCAGCCAGTTTCCTTCTCCCCTCTGGGCTTCGAACCAGGATGATGGAGAGGGGCTGGATATTTCCACCGGAGGGGGCGTTATTGGCCACATCGAGCAGTTTCTCAATAACCGGTTCAGGAATCTCCTGATTATGAAATGCCCTTACCGACCTTCGTTTCATCATCAATTCATAGAGGTCCATGGTTCGTCCTTTCTTTTAAAATTCATCCTGAGGGCTGCGTCACCCTCGAGGGATGAAAATTTGAAAGTATTATCCTCCCCCTTGATGGGGGAGGATTGAGGTGGGGGTGAATAGGTTGTCTTCCCCCTCACCCCCACCCTCTCCCCTGCCTGCCAAAGAACCTGTTCGACGGACAGGTAGGGGAGAGGGAGATAATAGGATTATTTTCTGAGCAACTTTTTTAAAAAAGATTAACAGAGAGCGCCCATCTTGACAAGTCATTTTGAATCTGCTAAAAGGAATACAAGTTCATAAGGAAAGAATGGAAATGAAACGTATTTTGAAGTTGAAGAGGATAAACTGGCGGCGCTGGCGGAAAAATCGAGGGGAGGTCTGCCCGGCGCCATTCTAAATATTTGAATTGAGAACGAAGGCCATGGGCGGCGCCCCTGCCACCCATGGCCTTTTTATTTCTGCATCCTCTGCAGATTCGTTTTTAAAAAGGCTATGGAATCCACCCATAGCCTTTTTTTTAACTAATTTAACATACCCGGAGGACACCCAAGAATGATGAAAATGATTACTAAGAACGAATTTCAAGAAAGATTAGGCAAATTACACTAATGATAACGAATTTCACGAATAAAACTCATTTGTGTCATTCGTTCTCATTCGTGCCATTGGAATCTATTTTCTAACAAATCCAAATGAAGGGAGAAAAGCGATGATCAAAGAAGCGATTGGCAAACTGGTTTTGAAAGAGAGTTTAACGGCAGGAGAGATGGAAGAAGTGATGAAGGAGATGTTAGGGAAGAGGGCATCGGGTGCGCAGATTGCCTCATTCCTCACCGCATTGAGGATGAAAGGAGAGACACCCGAAGAGATCGCGGAAGCCGCAAGGGTGATCAAAGAGAAGTCTTTGAAGATGGATTTCGGAGAAAACGCTGTCTGTCTGGACCGGGAGGAGATTACGGTTGAAAGGGAAACCATACTGAGCACGGCAAAAGATTTTTCAGGGGAAACCGCCATATTCAATATCTCAACGGCGACAGCCCTGGTTGTGGCAGGGGGAGGTCTGAAGGTGGCCAAATATGTGAAGAGACCCGCTCCTCCTCTCTGCGGGTGCGCTGATGTGATTGAAGCATTGGGGATCGACCTCGATTTAACTCCCACTCAACTCGAAAGATGTTTTAAGGCTCTGGGCATCTGCTTTCTCCACGACCATCTGGTCCACAATGGGCTGGAGCATCTCATCGCCCTCCGGAAGAAGATCGGCATCAGGACCCTCTTTAATCTTTTGGACCCTCTCATCAACCCCGGAGGAGCAACCGTTCAGGTTTTGGGTGTCTATGATCCTGATCTGACGGAGACGATGGCCACTGTTTTGATGAACCTCGGAATCAAAAGAGGGCTGGTGATTCATGGGAAGGATACCCTGGACGAGATCAGCATCACCGGAGAGACGAAAGTCACTGAATTAAAGGATGGAGAAATTAAAAACTACGCCATCGAGCCGGAAAATTTCGGAATGAAAAGAAGAAAAATCGACGAGATCAAAGGCGGGACAAAACAGGAGAATGCAGAGATCATCCTAAACATTCTAAAAGGAGGTGAAGGAGCAAAGCGGGATATTGTTTCGCTGAATGCGGCCGCCGCCTTTGTGGTTGCCGGAAGGGCAAGGGATTTCAAGGAAGGGATGGATCTGGCCAAACAAACCATTGATTCAGGTAAAGCCCTTGATATTCTGAACAGGTTGATTCAGTTTACAAATTCTGAACACCGATTCATAAGGGGTGAATTGGCGGCCGAGATGGTATGATCTTTATTTCAAAACCCCTCTGACTCCAAACTTTGAAGCTCTTTCTTATTGACAGTTTTTAAAAAACGGTTTATTCAATTGGCAGCGGAAAGGGGGAGGCTATGGGAAATAACGATGTCGTTGTAGTGAGTGCGGTGAGAACGCCATACGGGAAATTCGGGGGAACGCTGAAAGATATCCCTTCCATTGATCTCGGAGCTATGGTTATCCGTGAAGTTCTTCAGAGGGTGAAGGTGAAGGGAGAAGAGGTGGAGGAAACCTACTATGGAGTCGCCGTTCCAGGAGAAGTGGGGCTGGAGACAGATGTTCCGGCAAGACAGGCGACGCTTAAGGCAGGGATGCCGGGAGACTCTGTCTCCCTTACGCTGGACCGCGCCTGCTGCTCCTCCATGGCGGCTGTTCGGCTGGGATACAGGACGATCAAGGCGGGAGAGATTGAGATTGCCTTAGGAGTTGGCGCTGAGAATATGAGCCGGACTCCTCTGGTTGTTCCACCTTATGTGCGCTGGGGAAGCCGGCTGGGGAATATCGAATTATGGGATGGCCTCTTCGGACTGGGTTATAAGGGGTTTAATCCGGTATCTGTTGATACTGGAGAAGTGGCTCTGGAGTATGGCGTAACGCGTGAGGATCAGGACCGCTGGGCCTACGGATCTCAGATGAAGTATGCAAAGGCTTTTAAAGAGGGGAAGTTCGTGATAGGGGAGGAGTTGATGCGGGTTGAGATTCCGCAGGGGAAAAGACCTCCGATCATTCTGGAGCAGGACGAATTCCCAAAGCCGGATACGACCCTTGAGAAACTCTCAAAACTTCCTCTCGTCTATGGAAGCCCTACAGTCACCGCAGGAAACGCTCCGGGGCTCGATACGGGCGCCTCAGCCATTCTCATCATGAGCGAGAAGAAGGCCAGAGAGAAGGGCCTTAAGCCTTTGGCCAAAATCGTCTCCATGATAGCGACTGCCACTACTCCCAGGTTGATTGCAGCCATTCCAGGCTTTACCATCCAGAAAGTTCTGGAGAAGGCCGGCATCGGCCTCGATCAGATAGACCTGATCGAAGTGAATGAAGCCTTTGCCGCCATGCCGCTGGTCAGCGCAAAGATTCTATCCAACGGCGATCCTGAAAAGATGAAATCGATTTTAGAGAAAACAAATGTCAACGGCGGGGCCATTGCCATTGGCCACCCTGTGGGCGCAAGCGGAGCAAGAATCCTCCTGACGATGATCTATGAATTGAGAAGAAGAGGAGGAGGAACCGGCGTAGCCTCCATCTGTGGAGGATTGGCCCAGGGAGAAGGAGCCATCGTGCAGGTTGATGGTGAATAGGTTATGTGTTCAGGCTAAAGGTTGCAGGCTAAAAGAAGTGCGAAGCATTTGGATACAGAGCTTTTGGCCTGTGTTATGCGGAGTGGCTCGCTTCTTCATAAATCAAAACCTTGCCCACTTCCTTTAGTTTTACTCCAGCCTTGCTGATCTTATTTTCAGCATCCTCTAAATATTGCATCGTTCGCCTGTCGTAATACTGCTCCCCGCATGTCATACAAACAGGTGTCCTTATGGGAACATGAACAATATCACTGCCGGCTATAATCTCCTCATTCACTTCTTTAACTTTAATATCTTCCCCGTGACAAATAATACTTGAGAGTACCGAGTTCTTAATGGTCAAGATAGCTTAATTTTACCTTCCTTTGCAAGTTTGATTTTCATCTGCGAGTGTTGAATAGCGAGATCGGTCCACTGTTGCATGAGTTTTTTGAATCGCTTGAAAGTCGCAATTTGCTGTTTGAGGTCTTTTACGAATTCTGCCTCGACGTATTCGGTTTTGCTCTTCATCAAATAGGTGTAGCTTATATGATAGAACCCGCCTTTCTTTTACGGCCACTCCTGTCAAGCCATCGCCTTGCTGGTCGGATACGCCCAAAGCTTCTTTGCCCTCCCCCTGACCTGCCGCATTCATGAAGGCACCTTTCTGGACAGGAAAGGGACGGTAAAAACTCAATATGTTCCTTACTATCTGCAGTGGGTCTCAGATTGTTATGGTTTTCTAAACGAACTCCTTAAGTAGTGAACAGAAGAAACAGTTCCTGTCGGACACGGGAAAACGACACGAGGACTGGCAGGTAAAACAGGTTGACACTGCATTGAGATTATACGACTATTTTCTTTCAAAGAATATAACGCCAACAATGGGCGAGATTCCCTCCCGCGGGGAGACCTGGAGATTTCTTGAAGAGAAGATGCGCAATGCCCTGAGGCTTCGGCACAGGTCGCTCAGCACGGAGAAGACATGTCTGATCTGGGTACGCAGTTTCAGGGTTTTTGTAGGCGAGAAGCAGCCTGACCAGATTGAGGGAAGAGATAGCAGGCGTCTGGCTTCCAGGGGCTCCTGGAGAAAAAATATCCGAATGCGGGGAAGGAATGGGGCTGGTTATGGGTCTCTACGAAAAAACACTCTACTTGTTCATGGGTGATCGCGGACTTCTCCTTGAATTCGGGGAGGGGATCGGCCATGAGGTCAATGATAGGGTGAGGAGAATGGCCCTTACCATTCAGGCAGAGGCCATCGAAGGCATCATCGAAACCGTTCCCACCTACCGGTCCCTGCTCGTCATCTACAATCCCCTAACCCTTCCTATCGATCCATTAAAGAAAAGATTGCAAAAGATAGAGGAGGGACTACGGGAGACTTCATTTCCGGAGCCGAAATTGACACGAATCCCCGCCGCCTATGGAGGCCCTTATGGCCCGGATATGGAGGATGTGGCCAAACATTGTGGTATCTCCACCGAGGAAGTGATCCGCCTTCATACCAGCAAACCCTATTTCATCTATATGATCGGCTTTATGCCGGGCTATCCCTACATGGGAGAACTTCCCGAAACCTTAATCATGCCGCGGTTAAAAACACCAAGACTTTCTGTTCCCAAAGGTTCTGTGGCAATTGCCCAGAAACAAACCGGGATCTATTCGATGGAGAGTCCAGGAGGCTGGCAGATCATCGGCCGAACTCCTATCGAATTATTCAACCCCGAGGAAAAACCTCCGGCCCTCCTTCAGATGGGAGACCTCGTCCAGTTTTATTCGATCAGTGAGGAGGAATTTAGGGAATGGAAAACGTAAAAAAATTGACTAAGTGGCTGCGTAAAAATAACTTGAACAAATGCATTTGCCAATAACTGTTCGCGGTGAGCCTTTCCTTCGACTTCGCTCAGGACATTCGGAAAAACCGTTCGTCCTGAGGCTCTCGAAGGATGAACGGCGCCCTTCGACAGGCTCAGGGTGAACGGATTGGTTGCTCGTGTTATTCATGCGCAGACCCCAAGGAGTTCCCAAGATCGAAAAGATTGCAGCCTTCGAAGTCATTAACCCTGGGATCCTGACGACTATTCAAGATGCCGGTCGTTTTGGTTATAGCCGGTTCGGGGTTCCTCCTTCCGGAGCCCTGGACCCCTTTTCCTTCAGGGTTACCAACCTGCTGGTCAACAATCAGGGGAATGAAGCCTGTCTGGAGACCACGCTCATGGGGTTAAGATTAAAAGCCCTCAATGAATCCGTCATTGCCATCACCGGCGGAGACCTCTCCCCCAGCCTCAATGGCGAACCTCTTGAGATGTGGAGAACCCATCTTCTCATCGAGGGCGATGTCGTTGCCTTTAAAAAAGTCAGATCAGGATGTCGCGCTTGTCTCTCTGCGAGTGGAGGATTCATTGTCCCAGAAGTGATGGGAAGCAGATCGACCTATCTCTCCGGAAAGTTCGGCGGCCTGGAGGGAAGACCCCTGAAAAAGGGAGATATTCTTTACAGACTTGATTCACCACCCCCGCTCAACCGATTAGGACTTCGATTTCCGAATGAATGGATTCCCTCCTTTGAAAAGGAAGCAAATCTCAGGGTGATTCCCGGTCCCCAGGATCACCACTTCACAGAGAAAGGTTTCCGGACCTTCTGCACTTCAACCTATCATGTGACTCCCAGTTGTGACCGAATGGGAATTAGGCTGGATGGCCCAAAGATCGAGAGAAGATCTGATGTGGAGGAATCGATCATCTCAGAAGGCTTTCTCTCCGGCGCCATTCAGGTCCCTGGCGATGGAAAACCGATCATCATCCTGACCGAACTGGTCAGCGGCGGCTATACGAAGATCGCCACTGTCATCTCCGTTGATTTAGCTAAGGTGGCGCAATTGAAGCCAGGAGATCGAGCGCGATTCAATCCCATCCCCATCGAAGAGGCCCACCAGCTTCTAAAAGAACAGGAACACCGCCTTCAGGTTTTTAAAAATTCCATTCAGGGAAGTTAAGGATTGGAAGGGATCTCAAACTCATAGAGAAAGGCATGCGAGCCAAAATAGATCTTTCTGCCTGAAATAGCCATGCCTGAAGTGATCGGCACAGGAGGCTTTGCCATCGGGAGGACCTGGTCTTTCCCGGGTTCGATGAAAAAGATCTGCTCCTGGGTAAGTCCATAAAGTAATCCATCAGGCCCCATCTGAAGGGAGACTTCGACCGGTCGTTTCAAGCCGAGATTAAAAATTTTTCTCATCTCCTTCTTCTCCGGATCGAAGATGAAAACCTTCTCATTGTCTGTGACTCCATAAACCAGACCACCAGGAGTGGCGGCAAGGGAAAGAATCGTCCGTGCATCCGGGACGGGGACGATCTCGAAGACCTTCTTCTCCTCTTTAGGTTCCCAGAGAATGAGTTTCGCCTCTTTTTCAATGGCCCGTGTCCCGCCACCGCCCCGAACCGAACTTCCTCCGGCAACAAGATCAAATTTTTCAAGGTAGGCTAATGAGGCGAGGCTCTGATTCGGAATGATATGGCGATAGACCCTCCGCTCCTTCTTCTTTGGATCATAGACGCCGATGGCGCCGCCATGAAGGCCATAATCAGGATAACTTCCGATATAGATCTTTCCGTGAGGGCCTGCAATCATTGCCCTCGGCCGGTCCTGACCTTCGCCCATGGGGCCCAGGTCTCTTGGATTGGCATCTTCTCCATCGCCGAATTTTAAGGGCCTCTTCGGATCATAGACCGAAAGCCGGGCAGCCGGATAAGAGCAGAGGTAGAGTTTGCCATCGTAAGATTCCATCGAATAGACCTGTCCGCTGGCATGGGCGGCCTTCCCCAGATTGGTGAGAGATTGATCTATTGGATTATAAACAAAGAGCCTCAGGGGAAGCATACTGCTTCCGTAGATCCGGCCATCCGGGCCTAAACCCACAACAAAGAGAAAAGCCCCGGAAGCCTCATGCCTGAGGGGAATCTCCTTCTCCTCTTTCGTGGCCGGGTTCTGGATTTTGAGAATATTAGTATCGACGAGATGGAACTGCCGTCCATCCGGAAGGCCTCTTTTCGGAAATGGGATCTCCGACTCCAGAGCCTCAAGGAGATTCTTTCCATCTTCGATACGAAACCATCTGCCCGATGGAAGCCTCGCATAGACCTTTCCATCCTCTCCTCTGGTCAGGCTGAGCCAGCCCGATCTTCGCTCCTCCAGAGGGATGAGAGAAATCCTGGTCTCTTTTAGCGGGTCAAAGACAACGATGTCCGTCTTTTCAAACCGGATTGCACAATAGATCAACCCATCGCCCCCCGCAGTCGGATAACAGTAGAACTGTTTTTCATCCATCCGGCCAAAATTCTTAGTAACGTAGAATTTAGGAGACCTGAGTAAGAGTAATTGCCCTCCAATATGGTATTTATGTTTCGTCGAAAACAAAATCCATAGAAGGAGGGCAATATGGGAGCAACCCCACAGGGAAAGGATATCACGATTGAATTTGAGTGTCAATTCAGAGTTGATTTGCAACACAGCGATTTTTCATCGATCATGAAGGCATTTCTTATGCTGTTGCCACAGTTGCTGGAGGATTTTTTTCAGAAAGTGCTTGTCGGTTTCGGCGAG
>JAGXSW010000075.1 GCA_018333715.1 Syntrophaceae bacterium
AGGGTGGGGGTGGACAAAATAGAGACCATTCGGTCCCCCCTCCCCTTCATCCCCTCCCGCCGAGGGGAGGGGAAAATTTTGGGAAATATTTTCTCGCGCATCGCGGGATTAGAGATAAATTCTCAGACTTTCTGGTGTAAGTACCTAATTCTATGATGATAAAAAAATACGTCTTTTTTCTTCTAATCTTTGCTTTTTTCATGACCGGGTGCGCTTCAATAACGCCCCGGCAGGTTCCTCAACCCTTTGACCGGCCCAGGGCCTGCGAGGAATTTTTTGAACGGTTGGATGAAAAAGTAAAAGAGGCTGGAGTCCGGGATGGCTCAAGCGCTCCTGTCTCCGGTTTTCCCTATCTCCGGACCAGCCGTTTTCTCTCGGCTCTGAAAGAAAGATTAAAAGATGACAGGGAGAGGGAAGAATGGGTTGGATGGATGCTTGACCTCAATCTTCAAGCGAGGGAAAAGGAGATCGGAAACCTTCATGAAGGAGCCCTATCCTCTCTCTTTTCAGATCGGGAAGGACTCCTCTCCCGGATGAAGACCTGTTCTGAAGAGCTATTCACCCATGATAGAACCAGAGCCCATTTTTATTCCAGTCTGGAACCGGAGGCGGTCGTCAAGGACGAATATTCTTTTCTTCTGAGGACGGTCGGCCTTTATCCCCTTCTTGTCCTTCCCGTGTCGGTGGTTGCTGAGAATGCACGGAGAAAGATGAGAAACAGGTTCGAGATCGATCTCAAGGACCTTCCCATAGATGGAACCCTCCGCGTTTATGTCCCTGAAAAGAGAATCCCGCTTCCCGAAAAAGAGATTGCAGAGATTCTGGAGGCTTCCCAACGCAACTCATTAAAAATCCCCCGGTTGGACGAGGGGCAAGCCAAAAGATTGGCGGAATACTTTGCCCCTGTTTTCATCCAGGATGTGGCCGCCCCCTATGACCGTTTTGGACAGATGGTCTGGAAGAATCATCGCGCGGAGGTCAATCCGGACAAGCCGGTGGTCTACTATTATTTTTCGAATGGTTTCCTGAAGGGCGAGCCCATCCTTCAAATCAATTATGTGATCTGGTATTCTGAGAGGGCCGGGGAGAATCCGCCCTGGATTGAAAAGGGCCATCTGGATGGATTGACGATTCGCCTTTCTCTTGATTCCCGGGGGACCCTTTTCATGGTGGATGTGCAAAACAATTGCGGATGCTATCATTTTTTCATTCCGGACAAAGAACGGGTGGATCGGGTTCTCTCAAGGCCTTTGATGTTTGATGCGCTGATTCTCCAGTGGCTTCCCGGGGTTTCGCCTGATGACCGTCTTGGCATCCGGATTAACTCCGGGTGGCATCAGCCCCAACGTTTACTGGCCCTAAGAGAAATCCCTGATTCCGTCCCTTATGAATTGATGCCCTATGATCTGCTGGAATCCCTCCCCCATGAAGATGGCCGTAAGGAAAGCCTCTTCGATGAAAATGGAATTGCCAAAGGCACGGAGCGGGTGGAACGGTTTATCCTCTTCTCGATGGGAATCCCGTCAATAGGAAGCATGAGGCAACGGGGGCGTCATGGCATTGAACTCATCGGTCGAGTCCATTTTGATGATCCCTATCTCTTCGATAAAAATTTTATTTTCAAATAAGCGGGTCAGGCGCCTCCTGATTATTTTAGGCTTTGCTTTGATCCAGCCTCTCATCATAGATCCGGGATTGTCGTCCGGATGGGCAAATGAGAGCCGGATTCTTTCCATCATCCAGAAAATGGAATCCTCCTTCGATTCTGTGGAGGATTATTCCTGCGAGGTAGAGCAGATCTTCTATCTGGACGGAAAAGAGGATCAGCGCTATTCGTTCAAATTCTATTATAAAAGAACTAAAAAGATCCGGGTCGATTTCATCTCCCCTTATTCAGGGATGTCCATCTATTATCAGGGAGGGAATAAGGACGCAACGGTCAAGCCCTTTCGGGGTTTGCCCTCCCTGAAGTTTAAATTCTCCATCCACCATCCCTTGATTAAGACTGCGGCGGGCCAAACCATTGACCAGACCGACATGGGGTATTTCACCAATTTCTTAATGAAAAATTTTAAAAAGGTGAAGCAGGGAGAAGATGAATTTTATGAGGACAGGGAGCAGGCAGCGTTTTTGCTGCTGGCCATGGATTATATTGAAGAGAAGAACCTTGAGCGATATCAGATCATCATTTCCAAAAAGAACTGGCTTCCCATCCGGATTGAGAGATACCATCTGGAGGGGCAGGTTCTTGAGGTGACCGTGATCAAAGATTATGTCATCAATGTCCATCTGGAAGAGAAGTTTTTTACTCCATGACGATTTTTTAGTTGAACTGAGGACCGCCAATATGAAACCGGATTACGATGTTGTCATCGTGGGAGCGGGGCCGGGGGGATCGGCTGCTGCGAGGCGCTGTGCCCGATCCGGGTTGAAGACCCTTCTGATCGAGAAAGAGAGGTTCCCCAGGTACAAGCCCTGCGGAGGCTGCCTTTCCCTTAAGACCGTTCATCTCCTGGATCTCGATCTCAGTCCCGTGATCGAGAACACTGTCTTTGGAGCAAAATTCAGTTATTGCCTCAAAGAGCCTTTCCACATCGAATTGAGAGATCCGATCGCCTTTCTGGTAATGAGAGACCGCTTCGATCAGTTTTTGAAGGAGAAGGCGTTGGAAGAAGGGGCGGAGATGCTGGAGGGAGAAAAGGTTGTAAAAGTTCAGGAGAAGGACAAGGGGGTGGAGATTGAGCTGGCCAGCGGAGAGAGATTCAATTCACACTATCTCATCGGCGCGGACGGCGCTGAAAGTATCGTTGCAAGATCCATCTCTTTGTCTCCGCATGGAAATGATGGAAACGGGATAGCTATCCAGAGCGAAATTTCCTTCGACTCCTCCATCCCTTTCCCTGAAAAGGAACTTCATTTGATCCATTTGGATTTCGGCGGAATCCCCAACGGCTATAGCTGGGTCTTTCCTAAAAAGGATTGGCTCTCAATCGGGATCGGCGGGATGTTCAGGGAGACCAAGAAGATGAATCCCCGGCAGTACCTGAAAGGTTTTCTTAAGAGTTTGACCTATGTCCCGGAGGGAAAGACGGAAATAATGAGGGGCCACCTTCTCCCCTCTTTCCATGATGAATGGCAGAAAGTTTCACAGGGAAGGATGCTCCTTGTGGGAGATGCCGCCCATTTGATGGACCCTCTCCAGGGAGAAGGAATTTACTACGCTATCCGGAGCGGAATGTTGGCCGCGGAAGCTATCATCGAATCGAAGGAGAAAGGAATTCCCCCATCCGATCTCTATCAGAAAACAATCCATCTCCACATCTCTGAAAATCTGAAATGGGCTCTCTCTTTTTCCCGTTTCGTTTTCAGGTTTCCAAAGCTTGCCTACCAGACTCTGAAACGCTATCCGGAATTGAGCGACCTCTACCTTCAGGTTCTGGAGGGAAGAGAGACCTATCAGGGATTTGTGTCGGGGGTCAAGAGACGAATCAGGGATTTCATGAAGGGAAGGCTCAGTGAGAAGATCAGAAGGGCCATGGCAAAGGCATGATGATCTAAAAGTGAAAGTGAAGAGGATCGCCCTTCTTCTGGAAAGAGAATATGGCGTTCCTCAGAGGGAGAAGGGTTCTGACCCTCTCGACATACTCATCCAAACCATTCTCTCCCAGAATACGAATGACCTTAACCGGGATCGAGCCTACGAGAGGTTGAAAAGCCGGTTTCCCCTCTGGGAAGATGTCCTCAGCGCAAAGACAGAAGCGGTCATTTCAGCCATCCGGCCCGGCGGCCTTGCCGGCCAGAAGGCCAGGCGTATCAGGGAGATCCTTCGCCGGATTAAGAAGAGGGAGAAAAAATTAAGCCTCTCCTTTCTGAAGGGGATGGATTCGGAGGAGATCAAGAAGCTGATCGGAGGACTAAAGGGGGTCGGTCCCAAAACAGTCCATTGCCTTCTTCTCTTCGGTCTGGGAAGGGATGCCTTCCCGGTGGATACGCACATTCTCAGAATCGGAAAGCGTCTGGGTTTCATTCCGGAAAGAATGGATGCAGTCAAAGCCCATCCATGGATGGTTCCGCTCATCCCTAAAGGGAAATCCCTATCGCTTCACCTCAACCTCATACGGTTTGGCAGATCAATCTGCAAGGCCAGGCGTCCTCAATGCAAGGAGTGCTTCCTTGCAGAGGAACGCCTCTATCATTCGCAATAGATTGTAAAAAGGACTTGGTCGCTTAAAAACGACGAAGATTGCCAAGCATCATCCTCCCCCTCGACGGGGGAGGATTGAGGTGGGGGTGGACATGGCATGGTCCCCCTCACCCCCACCCTCTCCCCTGCCTTCGCCGAAACGCTTCGTGCAGGCAGGCGCCAGGGGAGAGGGGGATAATTAGGAGAGTATTTTCTACCTAAATGAACCAAGAATTCAAATCTTTCCAATCATGGTTTGAATCCGGATCCTATAAGGAGTCGAAACGGATCGGTCTGACCGGATTGAAGGGATCCTCCAGGGCCTATCTCATATCCCGGTGGAGAGAGAAGGTGAAAGGTCCTATTCTGGTCATTACGCCTCACCTCCGTGACGCCGAATTCCTCCTCGAAGACTTCCGCTTTTTTCAGAGGGAAGGCAATGGGAACGGCTGTCTCTTTCCTCAGTGGGAGACGCTTCCCTATGATGAGATCCCTCCCCATCCGGAGATCATCCGGGAGAGGGTAAATTGTCTCTTCACGCTGATGAGGGATGAAGAGGCGGTCATCTTCTCCTCTGTCAAAGCCCTGATGCAAAGGGTTCTCCTGTCTTCGGACTTAAAGAAATCGACCTATACCCTTACGAAGGGAGAAGGGGTGGAGCGGGACCGCCTCGTCGATTTTCTTCATGAAAGCGGATATGCTTCCGCAAGGGTCGTTGAAGAGAGGGGTGATTTCAGCCTTCGGGGAGCGATCATCGATATCTTCAGTCCGCTCTATGAGGAACCCCTCCGGCTCGAATTCGACGGAGACCGGATGGAGTCGATCCGAAGGTTTGATGTTGAAAGCCAGCGGTCGATCATGGGGGCTGAGATGGAGAAGGCCACGCTTCTGCCTGTCAGAGATATTTCAAGAGATCCTTCTGCCCGGACCATGGCCACTCTCTTCGACTACCTTAAGAAAGGGGGATGGGTTTTTATCGTTGATGGGGAAGATGTGGAGAGGGAGGCAGAGGCCTTCTCCCATATGGCCGAAGCCCATTATGAGAAGGTCCGGGTTAAAAAACCCTCTGTTCCTCTGCCCGATTCGCTTTACCTCCGTTCTGAGGATCTCCTCAACGCTCTCGGAAGATTTCAGGCGGTCTTTCTCCAGGAAGGCCCTGTTGCTCCTCCCCGATGTGAGCGCATTGATTCATTGGATGTGGAGAGCAACGAAGATCTTCAGAGGGAGATCAAATCGATCTTTCAAACAGAAGAGCGTTCGACCGAAGGTTCACCCGTGTCCGTTCTCCTGAAGCGCCTTCGCCGCTGGCAGAGAGGGGGAAAGGGCGTCTTCATCGTTTCGCATACCCCGGGCCAGGCTGAAAGGATGAGGGATCTTCTCTCCCACTACGAGATCGCCTCCCGCCTCGAACGGGGGAAGAAGTTCGGTGAGGTGATGGAAGAAAGAGGAGTGATCACACTCCTCACCGGACGACTCTCCTCCGGTTTCCGAGCCTTCGATGAGGGCTGGGTTCTATTGACAGAAGAGGAGATCTTCGGAGAAAGAAGAAGGCTCAAAGAGGAGAAACCGGGGAAGCGTCTGCCCAAAGGGGAGGGCGCTCCTCTTTCCTCCTATGGCGAGCTTCGTGAAAATGATTTTATCGTCCACACGGACTACGGCATCGGCCTCTACAGGGGGTTAAGGCACCTGAAGATCGCGACTGTTTCAAACGACTACCTTCTCCTCGAGTATCTCGATGCGGATAAGCTCTATGTTCCCGTGGACCGGCTCAATCTCATTCAGCGTTACATCGGAGGCGACGGAAGCCATCACCGGCTGGACAAATTGGGGGGACGCAGTTGGGAGAGGGCGAAGAAGAGGGCGAAGGACGCCATCACGGAGATGGTGAAAGAGATTCTCGACCTCTATGCCGCGAGAGAGGCATTCCAGGGAATGGCCTTTGCACCGGTTGATCAATTTTACAGGGAGTTTGAAGCGACCTTTCAATACGAGGAGACACCCGATCAGATCAGGGCCATCGAAGAGGTGATGAACGATATGGGAAACCCGAAGCCCATGGACCGGTTGGTTTGCGGGGATGTGGGGTTCGGAAAGACCGAAGTCGCGCTCCGGGCGGCCTACCGCGCTGTGATGGATGGAAGACAGGTTGCATTCCTGGTTCCCACCACAGTTCTGGCCCAGCAGCACCACCAGACCTTTTCTGAACGTTTCAAGAATTATCCGGTGGTGATTGAGACGTTGAGCCGGTTTAGAAGTTCCCGGGATCAAAGGAAGATCCTTCAACGGCTGAGAGATGGGAAGGTGGACATCATCATCGGGACGCACCGGCTCCTCCAGAAGGATGTCTCTTTTCATGATCTGGGCCTGGTGGTGATCGATGAGGAGCACCGGTTCGGCGTAGACCATAAAGAGAGACTGAAACAGATGAGGAAAATGGTCGATGTGATCACTCTGACGGCAACGCCCATCCCGAGAACGCTCCAGATGGCCGTCTCCGGAATTCGTGATCTCAGCCTCATCCAGACTCCTCCTGAAAACCGCCTTTCGATCCGCACCTTCGTAACCCGCTATGAGGATGAGGTCGTCCGGGAGGCGGTTCTGAGAGAGCTTGCCCGCGGAGGACAGGTCTTCTTTGTTCACCATCGTGTCCAGAACATCTATTCGATGGCCGCACATCTCAGGAAACTTGTTCCCGAGGCGCAGCTGGCCATTGCCCATGGTCAGATGAAGGAGAGGGAGCTGGAGAAGGTGATGTTTCAGTTTGTGAGGGGAGAACATAACCTTCTGGTCTGCACGAGCATCATCGAGTCCGGCCTGGACATCCCGGCGGCCAATACGATTCTGATCAACCATGCCGAGCACTTCGGTCTCGCAGATCTCTACCAGCTGCGGGGACGGGTGGGACGGGGAAGACATCAGGCCTATGCCTATCTTCTCATCCCCTCGGACCTCTCCCTTTCGAGAGATGCGGCCAAACGGTTCCGGGCGATTCAGGAGTTGAGCGCATTAGGATCCGGATTCAAACTGGCTCTCCAGGATATGGAGATCAGGGGGGCGGGAAATCTTCTGGGCCGTTCCCAATCCGGAAATATTTCCGCCGTGGGGCTCGAATATTACACCCAATTGATGGAGAAGGCGGTCAAAGAATTGAGGGGAGAGGAAGTGATCGAAGAGATCACACCGGAGATTCATTTTCATCTTCCTGCCTTCATTCCAGAGAAGTATGTGGAGGACTCGGAAGAGCGACTGCGCCTCTATCGAAGGCTTTCGCATTCCCGCTCGGATGAAGCGGTGGAGATGATCCGGGAAGAACTGGAGGATCGTTTCGGTAAGATTCCGGAGGAAGCGGCCCATCTCTTTGAAGTGATCAAGGTGAAGATCCTCCTGACGAAGCTCTCCATCCGGAAGTTTGAGGAGACCCCCTCGCAAATGGTCTTGACTTTCGATGAAACAACACGGATCTCTCCTCAAAGAGTGGTCGAATGGGTCCAGCGGGGAGAAGGGAAATTTCGACTCACGCCTGACTCCAGGCTGGTTGTTGAAGGGTGGCCGGGAATCAAGAAGAATCCATTTGAGGCGGCAAGAAAGCTATTGCAAGCGCTGGCCTGATGTGGTAGATTTGCGTAGAAAATAAGGATTCGGTCTAAAAGCATAGGTTAAGGTTAGGAAGCCAGTTTGGGTAAAGTCAAAGGGTTAAGACCAATGACCTAACCCAAATACTAAACGGGCGTCTTAACCTTCACCCTTAGACCAAAAACTTTCTTAAGTCATGTATTTATCCCTTTCTGGGAGGAAGGATGATGAAAAAGATAATCATTTTCATCTTCGGTGTCTTTCTCTTATCGGGAGCCCTGAGTTGTGGGAAACCGGGGAAAGAGGAATTGGGCAGAAAGGAACTGGTGAAGATCAACGCTCTCTCCATCTCTCTCGAAGAATTTCGCCAGATGTCGGAGAAGCAGCCCCTTGAGGGAAAGATGAGGCTCCTTGATGAAAAAGGGATGAGAGATTTTCTTGAGAACTATATCATCACCCGGGAAGTGCTTTATCAGGAGGCGAAAAAGAAGGGTTTCGACAAGAACAAAGAGATCCTGGCCAAAGTGGAAGATTTCAGAAGGGCAATGATCATCGATGGACTCATTGAGGAGGTGTTGAAGGGGAAAAGCGAGGCCGCCGAAGAGGAGATTCAGCGGTACTATAAGGAGAATAAATTACTCTTTACCGAACCCCTTGAGGTGAAGGTTCGACACATCGTGGTCAACTCCGAACCCGTGCTCAAGGAGGTGTTGACAGGGCTTTCCAAGGGAGAGAGTTTTGAAAAGTTAGCCTCCACTTACAATATTGACCGGACACGGGAGGATGGCGGCAGCCTCGGCTATATCCGGCGGGGACAGATGGCTCCCTCCTTTGCTCAATTTGAGGAGGCCGCTTTTTCACTGGTGAAGAAAGGGGATATGAGCGAGGTCGTGAGAACGCCCTATGGATACCACATCATCCAGATGGAAGAGATGCGGGGGGCCAGCCTGAGGCCCTTCGAACAGGTGAAGGAGAGGATCCGCTTCTTCCTTCAAGCAAAGAAAAAGCAGGAGGCTTACATCGAATATGTGAAAGAGGCGAAATCGAAGGCTAAGATCCTGATCAATGAGAAGTTATGGGCCGAAGAAGAGAAGAAGGGAGGAAAAACGAAGGAAGAGAAAAAATGAGCAGGGTCCTTTTCCATCTCTGTTTACCTCTCATCCTCCTTTTATTTTCGGGATGCGGATTGTGGGAGGGAGGACTTCCGGAGCATATTGTTGCGCGAATCGATCGTGAAGAGATTACAATCGATGAATTCAACCGGGAGTTTAAAGAGCTGGTAGCCGATCAGAACCGGGAAGGGAGCCGATCAGAATTAAGAGAAGTTAAAGAAGCCTATCTCAATCAGATGATCGAACGGAAGATCCTGGCGCAGGAGGCCAGGCGATTGGGAATTCGGGTCTCCGCAGAGGAATTGAGCCAGGCTATCCTTGAGATCAAAAAGGACTACCCCGGAGAGGGATTCGGGGAGAAATTGGACCTCACAGGGATGAGCCTGGAGAAGTGGAAAGTTCGTCTGGAGGAGAAGCTGCTGGCGGAGAAGATGGTCCGGGGCAGCCACCCATACAAGGGAAAGATCGAGGAGAAGTTGGCCCGGGAGTTCTACGAGACCCATCGCTCCTTATTTCAACTTTCGCGAAAGGTGAGGGTCCGTCAGATCGTTGTGACGGATGGAAATGAGGCGATTCAGATCCAGAAGCGGTTGAAGAAGGGGGAAAGTTTTGAGAAACTGGCAAAGGAAAAGTCGCTTGGGCCTGAAAAGGTCCAGGGAGGCGACCTGGGCTATTTCAGCGAGGGAGAGAGACCTGCGGAATTTGATCATGTCTTCTCCATGGAGGTGGGCGCCATCAGCGAAGTGATCAAGAGTCCCTATGGTTATCACCTCTTCAAATTAGAGGAGAAGTCGGAACCCCGTGAGATCTCCTTTGAAGAGGCAAAAAAGAGTATTCTTCATAGGCTTGAGCGGGAGAAGGGAGAGGAGGAGTATCAAAGGTGGTTCAAAGATCTAAGAGAGAAAGCAAAGGTGAAGGTCAACAGAAAGTGGTTGAGATCATGAGAAGAAGAGGTTCTTTGATCCTGGGGATTCTCTTGCTCCTATCCGTTCCCCTCTCTTCGAGCGAGGCAGTGGTCGATCGAATCGTGGCCGTTGTCAATCAGGAGATCATCACCCTCTCGGAGGTCGAGAGGATGATCGGTCACCTCAAGGAAGAGATCGAAGGGGGAAACCGCCTGGAGAAGCGGGGGCGCATCAATGAATTTTCTCGAACGGCGCTCGATAGACTGATCGAAGAGAAGCTGATCGATCAGGAAGCCAAGAGGTCTGGAATCAAAGCGGCTGCCAAAGAGATCGATGGCGCCGTCGATGAGATCAAACGGAGAAGTTCAGCCACCCAGGAGGACCTGGAAAGAGCCCTGGCCAGAGATGGGTTGACCCTGGGGGTATTTAAGAAAGAGATTGAGAAGAAGATTATCCGGACCAAGATGGTTCAATGGGCAGTAAAGGTGGAGCCCAATGTGGAAGAGAAGGAATTAAGGGATTTCTATCTGAAGAATGCGGATCGGTACAGGACAGAGGAGTCCTATCGACCCGGCCACATCCTCTTCAAAGTTCCCAAAGAGGCCACCCCTGAAGAGGTTCGCGAAATCAGGGCAAAATGTCAGAAGGCGCTGGCAAAGATTAAGGCAGGAGAAGATTTCGGAGAGATGGCCGTCCTCTACTCGGAGGATATCTCGAGCAAGGACCGGGGAGATCTGGGCGTTTTCAAAAAAGGGGAGCTCCTTCCTGCGTTTGAAAAGGAGGCGCTGAGGCTGAAAGTTGGAGAGGTGAGCGAGGTCGTTCGAACCGAGTTCGGTTTTCACATTATCAAACTCCTCGATCGAAAAGGAGGGGATCCTCTTCCATTTGAGGAAATGAAAGAGAAGGTCCGGCAGGACTACCTTGAAAGGGAATTTGAAAAAGGGCTCAAACAGTTTCTCACCACGCTCAGGGAGAAATCGATCATCGAAATCAAACTGTAACAGTAGTCTCTTAGTCGATTAGTCTGTTAGTCGTATAGTCAGAAAAGAAAGACTATACAGAATAGTCATGTAGTTATTTAGTCTAATAGTCAATTAGTCAACTGCAAGACTATGAGACTATCCGACTAATGACTATTCGACTTTTATTTATTCCGCATTCCGAAATCCGCAATCCGCAATCAAGGATAGCTCACATGTCCCTTCCTATCATCGGCATCACCATGGGTGATCCCACGGGTATCGGGCCTGAGATTATTGTGAAGGCCCTGTCAGCGGGAGAACCCTTTCAAGCCTGCCGGCCCATTGTCTTCGGAGATGAACAGGTTCTTCTGGAGGCCGTTCGAAGAGAAGGCCTTCCTGTTCGGATAAAGGTCATTGATGAAATTCCTGAAGAGGGATACCAACCCGGGGAAATCTTTCTCTTCCCCCCAAGCCGATTGGAGGCCAACTCCCTCTCATTCGGAAAGCCGGACCGAAAGTGCGGCGAGGCCATGGTGGGATATGTTGAAGAGGCCGTGATGTGGCTGAAAAGATCAAAGATCGATGCCATCACCACCTGCCCCATCAATAAACAGGCGATGAACAAAGCCGGCCATTCTTTTTCGGGCCATACCGAGCTCTTAGCCCACTTAACTCAAGCCTCTTCTGTGGCGATGATGTTCCTGGGATCGAAATGGAAAGTTGTTCTGGTCACAACCCATCTTCCCCTCAAAGAGGTGTCGAAATGGATTACCCATGATCGCATTCTCACTACCATCCGGCTCACTGAGGGGGGCTTGAGAAGATACTTCGGAGTTTCCCAACCCCGGTTGGCTATGCTCAGCCTTAATCCCCATTGCGGAGAGGAAGGGCTTTTGGGAGAGGAAGAGAAGGACGAGATCATCCCGGCCATTGAGGAGGCGAAAACCCTTGGAATAAAAGTTGAGGGACCCTTTCCTGCCGATTCCTTTTTTGACATTTCAAACCCCCGTAACTTCGATGCTGTGATTGCCATGTATCACGACCAGGGCCTTATTCCCATCAAAATCTTCGACTTTAAAGAGTCGGTCAATTTCACGCTCGGTCTGCCATTTATCCGCACCTCTGTTGGACATGGAACCGGTTATGATATTGCAGGGAAGGGATTGGCTGATCCGGCCAATCTGATCAAAGCCATCGTCACTGCCGCTAACCTATCAGAATTTAAGAGAGAATTTTAGAAATTGAGTCAACTTTGTTCTTATTAAAAAGGGGGAACCGAATTTAATCCACCCCTTTCATTTTTCTTGTCTCCACGGACGGATTTCAACCGCCATCCCATTGATCAATCCATCTCTTCTTGAATTAAATCCCAGATGGTCAGGAACTGGACTTCGCTTTTCTTTACATGAGTTGTCGCCTTGAGGTTTTTGTTGATGACGAGGCACTTTTCCGGGGAATATTTCTCGATGAAACCCGTAAAGGATCGTGGAATAAGGGGCTGAGAAAAATCTTTGTATTTTACTTCCACAGGGATGACCTTTTTGCCAAAATCGATAACGAGGTCTATCTCGGCCCCTGATTTAGATCGCCAATAATGAATCTCCGCATTGCTCCAACGTAACTTATCTTTGATGGTAAGAAACACGAGGTTCTGAAAAACAAACCCTAAATCCTCATGACGAAGAAGCCGACCGAAGATTCCAAGCGAATAGTTTCTAAGTCCCATATCGGAGAAATAGACCGTCGGCGACTTACTAATCTCTTTTCGTATGTTTCTAAAGTACGGACTAATCCTCTGCAAGATAAAAGTTTTTTCAGCGTACCATAGGTAATTTTTCAGCGTTGGAAGAGAGAGGCCCAGCGTATTAGAAATTTCTGAATAATTGACCAATCGGCCTACCTGATCAGCAAGGAGTTTGATCAATGAGCCAAAGGCTTCTATTTTTTCAACCTTTAAGAGATAGGCTATGTCTTTCTCTATGTAACCCTGATAAATCTCATCAACCATCCTTATTTTGTCTCTCAATTCGGTTTCAAGAATGACTCTCGGATAGCCTCCAAAATTAAGGTATTCAGTTAGAAGTTGAGCAAGTTGTGGTTTTTCGGAAGAGAAAAATTCGGGGAGATTGTTTTCATACTTATAATCCGTTTTAAAACTAACAAATTCAGAAAGGGAAACCGGGTAGAGCTCATAAGCTCTTTTTCGGCCCACCATGGATTCTTTAATTTTTGCCTTCAAATCAACGCTTCCTGAGCCTGAGACGATAAACTTGTAAGGAAGGGCCAGATCATAAATTCCTTTTAGAAATAGACCTGCATCTTCTTTTCTCTGGATCTCGTCGATAAAAACAAAACCTCTTTTTTTCCCCAATTCGAGTTCTATCTTTTTTACCAAGCTCTGCTGAGAGCGGAAATATTCCCTGTCATATTCAAAATCAAGGCTTAGGAATAATGTTTTTTCTCCCTTTCTTTCGAGTTCCTCCTGAAGAACTTTCATCAGCGTGGTCTTTCCGGATTGTCTCGGCCCGATCAGAAAGGCAATTTCTTTTTTGCTCAGATCGCGTCGTAAATCTTCTAAGACATATCTTCTTATGAACAAATCTGTCATGGTATTTATATTTTAACCGGAGAATTTAGAAAGTCAAGTTTATATTCTACCGGGTATATGGGTAACAGTCTCATGCCCTGAAAAGTGAATCTATGGGCGGGGCGTTGATGAAAATGATCACTTTATGAAAGGGTATCTTTGTCGTTGGGGGCCATCTTAAAAGGATAACAGGATCAGGGAATCCCCACAAAATTATAGAAACTGAGTCAACTTTGCCCTCACCCTTTTCCTTCTTCAGTCATTCCCAAAATCAAGCCATTACCTGTTTGACAATTGTCAGATGATATGATAATGATTGATTGATAATATTAAGGAGGTTGAAAATGCGTTTCATCTCAGTAAGAGAACTGAATACCAGGCCTAAGGAAATCTGGAGCAAAATCAAAGACGAGGAGGTGGTCATCACCTCCAACGGTAAACCGATCGCCCTGCTCTCCGGAGTGACCGAAGAAAATCTTACAAAAACTCTCCGGGCAATCCGACGGAGCCGCGCTCTCATAGCGTTGGAGGAAATGCAGAAAAAGTCCATCGAGTCAGGATTGGACAAGTTAACGGATTCCGACATTGAATCTGAGATTAGAGCTGTTCGGAAGAGTCGCAAACGATGATCGTCGTCCTTGATACCAATGTCATTATTTCCGGCATCCTTAAGCCTTATAGCAAGGC
>JAGXSW010000076.1 GCA_018333715.1 Syntrophaceae bacterium
GTAAAAAAGGAAAGAATAAAATGATGTTACCCCCACCCTAACCCCCCTTGAGGGGGAGGGGGGGGCGGGGGCGAAAGGTGATCTATGGGGAAGAATCTTATTCAAAAAATTTTTAAGTCTCATCTGGTGAGGGGAAGGTTAGAACCCCGGGAAGACATTGCTATCTCCATTGACCAGACCCTTACACAGGATGCCACAGGGACGATGGCTTATCTCCAATTTGAGGCCCTGGGAATTCCACAGGTGAAGACAAGGCTCTCTGTCAGTTATGTGGATCACAATATGCTTCAGACAGGATTTGAGAATGCGGATGATCACCGGTTTCTTCAGACCTTTGCATCCAAGTACGGGATCCTCTTCTCAAAGCCCGGCAACGGCATCTGCCACCAGGTTCACCTGGAGCGGTTTGCAAAACCCGGAGAGACACTTTTAGGCTCTGATAGCCATACGCCCAATGCCGGCGCGGTGGGGATGATTGCGATCGGAGCAGGAGGTCTCGATGTGGCCATTGCCATGGGAGGCGGGCCCTATTATCTCAAAATGCCGGAGATCGTTCTGGTGAGATTGAAGGGAAGGCTTGGTCCATGGGTCTCCTCAAAGGATATCATCCTCGATCTTCTCAGGCGATTAACCGTCAAAGGGGGCGTGGGAAAGATCTTCGAATTCGGAGGGCCCGGAGTCAAGACGCTCACTGTTCCGGAGAGGGCGACGATTGCCAATCTGGGAGCGGAGCTGGGGGCCACTACGACTCTCTTTCCGAGCGATGAGCGAACCCTCGAATTTTTAAGAGCTCAGGAAAGGGAGAGAGATTGGGTTCTTCTTGGGCCTGATCCGGATGCCGGGTATGATCAGGTCATCGAGATCGATCTGCGCAAACTGGAACCTCTGATCGCTCAGCCCTCCAGTCCGGACAGGGTGGTTTCAGTGAGAGAGGTAGCCGGAAGAGAAGTCAAACAGGTCTGCATCGGAAGTTGCAACAACTCCTCCTATATGGATTTGATGAGTGCGGCGAAGATCCTGAAAGGGAAGAAGATCCACCCGGATGTCAACCTCACGGTTACACCGGGATCGAAGCAGGTCTTTGAGATGATCGCAAGAAACGGAGCTCTGGCCGATCTGATCGACGCAGGGGCTCGAATTCTCGAATCGGCCTGCGGCCCCTGCATTGGAATGGGCCAGGCTCCCCCCTCTGATGCGATCTCGATTCGGACGATGAATCGCAATTTTCAGGGCCGGAGCGGAACACCCAGTGACCAAGTCTATCTCACCAGTCCGTATGTGGCTTCAGCCTGCGCATTAAGAGGAGTGATCACCGACCCAAGAGAATTGGGTCAGAAACCGCCCCGAATTCTTATGCCGAAGAGGTTCTTCATCGATGACAGTATGATCCTTACTCCTTCTCCGGACCCGGAAACCGTAATCATCGAGCGGGGACCGAATATCAAACCCCTGCCCACGCGAGGGCCTCTTGAGGATGTGATCGAGGGGAAAGTTCTTTTGAAGTTGGGGGACAATATCACTACAGACCATATCATCCCTGCTGGAGCAAAAGTCCTTCCCCTGCGGTCCAATATCCCTGCCATCTCGGAATATCTTTTTGAGAGGGTGGATAGCAGTTTTTTCAGGAGGGCGAAAGAATCGGGCGGCGGCTTTGTCATCGGAGGGGAAAATTATGGACAGGGGTCGAGCCGGGAGCATGCGGCCCTGGCTCCCATGTTCGTTGGCATCAGAGCCATTATTGTAAAATCTTATGCACGCATCCACCGGAGCAATCTGATCAACTTTGGAATCCTTCCCCTGACCTTTAAGGATGAAAAAGAGTTTGAAAAGGTTGAACAGGGAGATCAACTCAGGATCGAGAAGGTCCGCGATCGCCTTCGGGCGAACGGATCATTGACCATTCAAAACGTGACCCAGGGGAGGACCTTTGATGTCTCCCATGGACTTAACGAGCGGGAGATCAAAATCCTCCTCGCCGGAGGGTTGCTGAATCATACCCGTGAACGCACCCTGTTATAATGAAAATGGTTTTTCGGTGAAGGTTAAGAAGCCCGTATCGTTTATGGTCAAATGGTTACGGTTAAAGGATTTAAAGACGAACAACCTAACCCCCTTACGAAACGGGCATCCTTACCCTGACCCTATAACCGAAGACCCTTTTGAAGGATGAAACAGATGGTCGACACCAAGAATATCGGGCTCCGTGGGGTGAAGGTTGCCGACACTCGCATCTCGGATGTGGACGGTGAGAAAGGCATTCTCATCTACCGGGGCTTCAATGTGATTAATCTCGCCCATTTCTCCACTTTTGAAGAAGTCTCCTTTCTCCTTCTTCACGATCATCTTCCCACCCAGGAAGGATTGAAGAGGTTTCAAGAAGAACTTATTTTGGAAAGAAAGATCCCCGAATCTATTTTAAAGTATATGAGGGCGCTGCCGAAGTCGGCCAGTCCCATGGATCTATTGCAATCGGCGGTTCCAGTTTTAGGAAGTTATGACAGACACTTACACGAAGAGACCAAGGAAGCAAATTTGAAAAAGGCAATCCGTCTCATTGCCAAACTGCCCGGTGTGGTTGCCGCCTGGGATCGCATTCGAAATGGAAACGAACCGATCTCCCCTCGCTCTGACCTCACCCATGCCGGGAACTTTTTGTATATGTTATCCGGTTCTCTTCCCGATCCGGATACAGCAAAAGATTTTGATATCTGTTTGATCCTTCATGCCGAGCATTCCTTTAATGCCTCCACCTTTGCGGGCAGGGAAGTGGCCTCCACTCACGCTCACATGTATGCGGCTGTTGCCGCAGCGATCGGGGCCCTCTCCGGAGAGCTCCATGGAGGAGCCAATAGCGAAGTGATGAAGATGCTTTTGGAAATTGGAGAAGTGAGCCGTGTGAAATCCTGGATTTCCGATAAGCTTCAAAAGGGAGGGAAGGTGATGGGAATGGGACATGCTGTTTATCATACCGAAGATCCCAGGGCAGGAATCCTCCGGAAGATATGCGGACGAATAGCCGGCCGTACAGGAGATCCCCGCTGGTGCGAACTGACGACGGCGATTGAGACAGCGACAAAGGAGGAGTTCAGGAAAGGAAAAGGAAAAGAGATCTACGCCAATGTCGATCTTTATAGCGCTTCGGTCTACCATATGATGGGGATTCCTATGGACCTCTTTACCCCTGTATTTGCCGTCTCACGGATATCGGGCTGGGCCGCACATATCATCGAGGAGAAGTTTGCCGAGGCCCAGCCCAAACCCGAACTCTACCGGCCCGATGCCGATTATGTCGGGACCTATTGCGGCGCCCAAGCCTGTGAATATATCCCCATCAAAGAGCGATCTGAATGAACATCAAACATGATATCCTCATCGTCGGAGCGGGTTTGGCAGGACTTCGCGCTGCCGTGGAGTGTGTGGGGCAGGCCGATGTGGCTGTGGTAAGCAAGGTTTTTCCCACGCGTTCCCATTCGGGCGCGGCCCAGGGCGGAATTACCGCCTCTCTTGGCAATGAGGAGGAAGACCAATGGGAGTGGCATCTGTTCGATACGGTCAAAGGGAGTGATTACCTTGGTGATCAGGATGCCATCGAAATCATGGTCAGGGATGCTTCCCGGGTCATTTACGAACTGGAGCATATGGGCGTTCCCTTCAGTCGCACTCCGGAAGGGAAGATCGCCCAGAGAAACTTCGGAGGCCATACCCGAGATTTTGGCAAAAAACCTGTGAAGAGGGCCTGCTATGCGGCAGACCGCACAGGACGGGTCGTCCTCGATACGCTCTATGACCAATGCCTTCGCCACCAGATCAAATTCTATCCGGAAAATTACCTCCTCTCGCTTGTCTTCGATGAGAAGAGATGCGCGGGAGTGGCGACCTACGATCTTACCACCGGCGAACTCCATTTTATTCAGGCCAAAGCCGTTCTCCTGGCTACCGGCGGATGCGGAAGGCTCTATAAGACAACTTCCAATGGTTTTGCCTCGACCGGAGATGGGATGAGCCTCGCCTTTCGGTCCGGCATCCCGCTTCAGGATATGGAGTTCGTTCAGTTTCATCCCACAGGGCTTTATCCCCTGGGCATCCTGGCGAGCGAAGCGGCAAGGGGCGAAGGCGGAGTTTTAAGGAACCGTCTGGGTGAACGATTTATGGAGCGGTATGCTCCCACGGTAAAAGATCTGGCGGCAAGGGATGTTGTCTCAAGAGCCATTCTCACTGAAATTCGGGAAAGAAGAGGAATTGGCGCAAAGGATTATGTCCATCTCGACCTGACCCATTTAGGAGAAGAGAAGATTGAGAAGCGACTCTGGGAAATCGCCTCTTTTGTGAGGATCTACCTGGGCATTGATCCTGTCTATGATCCCATTCCGGTTCAGCCCACCTGCCATTACATCATGGGAGGCATCCCGACGGATTTGGATGGAAGGGTTCTGATTAACGAGAACGGATCGATCGCCCCCGGACTGTATGCAGCCGGAGAGTGCGCCTGCGTTTCCGTCCACGGCGCCAACCGGCTCGGCTGCAACTCCCTTCTCGATCTTCTCGTCTTCGGAAGAAGAAGCGGATTGACGATGAAAAGAGATATTCTGCAATATGAAGCGCCGATCCTTTCGAACGGGTCAACGAGAAGTGTGGATTCGAAGATACGGGGTTTATTGAATCATCAGGGCCGGGAGAAGTGCGACTCGGTTCGAAAAGAAATGCAGACTGTCATGATGGAATACGGATCGGTCTTCCGAAATGAGGAGGGCTTAAAAAAGGGATTAGAGGGGATCCGGTCCCTGAAAGAACGGTATAAAGATATCGGGGTTTCTGACAAAAAGAAGGCTTTCAATTATGAATTGATGGAGGCCATCGAGCTGGGCCATCAACTCGACCTCTCAGAAGCGATCCTTGCGAGCGCCCTCCACCGCAGGGAGAGCAGGGGCGCTCACTGGCGGGAAGACTTTCCTCAGAGGGCTGATCGGTACTATCTGAAACATTCTCTCGTCTTTCCAACCCCCAGAGGTCCGGAGGTAAGATATAAGCCGGTAAAAATCACACGATTCCAACCGGAAGCAAGGGTCTATTGATTTTAAAGATGGGGACACCCCCACCCTATCCCTCCCCCGTCAAGGGGGAGGGAATTTAAAGTTGAATCCAATAAGTTCCCCTCTCCCCCTGCCTGCCGGCAGGCAGGCTGGTGGGAGAGGGATAGGGTGAGGGGGGAATAGGTGATGGATGCTCGTGAAGCTAAAGATCTTTCGTTTTGATCCTGAGAAGGATGAAAAACTATACTACCAAACCTATGAGGTCGAGGCGGATCCCATGGATCGGCTTCTCGATTGTCTCAATCGAATTCGCTGGGAGCAGGACCCAACCCTGTCCTTCCGGATGTCCTGCGGCCATGGGGTTTGCGGATCGGATGGGATGAGGATCAATGGCGTCTGCGGACTGGCCTGTCAGAAGCTGGTCCGGAGTTTTAAGGAGGAGGTTCTGATCGAACCCCTTCCTGTTTTTAAAGTGGTGAAAGATCTGGTGGTGGACCTTGGTCCCTTTTTTGAAAAGTATCACTCCATCAAACCTTACTTGATCACTCAGACGCCTCCATCCGATACGGAACGAAAACAGTCTCCCGGGGAACACGAACGGTTTGAAGAGGCGATTCGCTGTATCCTCTGCGCCTGCTGCACGGCCTCCTGCCCGGTTAATCAGAATAAAGAAACAGAGAATTATGTCGGGCCTGCGGCCCTTGTCCGGGCCTTCCGTTATCTTTTCGATTCAAGAGACGAGGCATCAGAAGAGAGGATGGATTTGCTGGATCATAAAGATCGGGCCTGGGGCTGTGAGACCTTATGGAAGTGCACAGAGGTCTGCCCCAAGGAGATTCCCGTCACCCAACAGATCGGCCAGATCAAGAAACGGATTTATGAGGCGAAACATGAAGGATAGGGAGATAGGGAGATAGGGAGATAGGGAGATAGGGAGATAGGGAGAAAAGAATGAAAGATGGGTTTGTCGCCATTCATGGCCATTTCTATCAACCACCCCGAGAAAACCCCTGGCTCGAGGCCATTGAACGTGAGGAAAGCGCTCAACCTTTTCATGACTGGAATGAGCGGATCGCCTTCGAATGTTATCGGCCCAATGCCTATGCGCGGATCGTCGATGGCCAGGGAAAGATCCTCGATATCTTCAACAATTACTCCTTCCTCAGTTTCAATTTCGGCCCCACGCTCCTTTCCTGGATAGAGAGGGAGAGGCCGTTCATTTATCAGAAGATTCTTGAAGCGGATCGGGAAAGCCTCAGGCGTTTGGGCCACGGGAATGCGATCGCGCAGGTCTATGACCATATGATCATGCCCCTGGCCAATGAGAGGGATCAGGAGACAGAAGTCCGATGGGGGATAGCGGACTTTGAAAGACACTTTCATCGCAAACCTGAGGCAATGTGGCTTCCCGAGACAGCGGTTAATACCCCCACGCTGAAGGCGCTGATCAAATACGGCATGCGCTATCTTATCCTGAGCCCTTTCCAGGCGCTGAGGGTGAGATCCTTCGGGAGTAAGAGGTGGACGGATGTCTCTCAGGGAAAGATCGATACGACTCGGCCCTATCGCTGTTTCCTCGGGGATCGGTCCGGAAAGAAGATGTCGGATCAGTATATCGACATCTTATTCTATGACGGGGTGATTTCTAAGGAGATCGCCTTCGGAGAACTTCTGAAGGACGGGGATCGCTTCTGTCAGCAGTTGGCCCGGGCTTATCAGCCATCAAAGAAAAGACCTCAGCTCATCCATGTTTCAACCGATGGCGAGACCTATGGCCATCATAAAAAATTCGGTGAGATGGCTTTGGCCTATGCCTTAAGCAAAGGACTCTCCGGCCAGGGGTTTGATGTCCTCAATTACGGGGCCTTCCTGAGAAGGTTTCCTCCTGTTTATGAGGTCGAGATCGATGAAGGGCCCAAGGGAGAGGGGAGCGCATGGAGTTGCAGCCACGGTGTGGGGAGATGGAAAGAGGATTGCGGTTGCAGCACCGGCGGAA
>JAGXSW010000077.1 GCA_018333715.1 Syntrophaceae bacterium
GGCAAGGGCAACATTGCCCATTGTAGAACAGTCCTTGTCATACAGAATCATCCTTTTAGTTTACGGACAAGGTGATGTTTCCGCTATAAGATTTTCTCCAACATGCCTGCCCGAAGGACGTTAATTTTCCACGGAAGAGTGACGCATTACCCGCCAACTGTTTTTTCCCTTGACAATGTGATCATAAAGAGTAATGTTTGTGGTAAAGGTTTTCCATCAAAGTGGGAGCAGGTCCAATGGCAACCATTCGAGATGTCGCCAGGAAAGCAAATGTCTCCATTGCCACCGTATCCAGGGTAGTCAACAACAATCCTCATAAAGTCAATCAGGCAACGAGAAAAAAGGTTTTAGAAGCGATTCGAGGTTTTGACTATAGGCCGAATGCCCTGGCCAAGGGGCTTCTGATGAAGAAGACGATGACCATCGGGATCATCATCCCCGACATTTCAAACCCCTATTATGCAGAGATCGTCAGGGGGGTTCAGGACATGGCTGACCAATACGGGTACGCCATCCTCCTTCTCAATACGGACCGGAATCAGGATCGAATTATCAGGCACATCTATTTCCTCAGAGAAAAGTCCGCGGATGGGATTATTTTCAGCGGCGGCATCATTCACGGGGAAAAGGTGCTCTCCTCCCTGAAGGAACTCATAGAACGAGTGGTGGTGATTGGCCGCCATAAGGTGGATTTTCCCGCAGTCATCATCGACAATGTGGGCGGAGCCATGAAGGCGACACAGCATCTGATCGAGCTGAATCATAAGCGCATCGGATTCATCGGTGGACCCGACAAATCCACTACAGCCAAAGAACGCGTCTCAGGTTATAAGAATGCTTTGATCCAGAGAGGTTATCCGATGAACAGCGAACTGACCCGGAAAGGAGATCTGACCGCGAGGAGCGGATACCTCTTGGCCAAAGAGCTCATCCAGAAGGAGAAACCCACCGCCATTTTTGCCGCCAATGACCTGATGGCCTTTGGAGCCATTTCTGCGGCCAAAGAATCCGGTTTGAGAGTGCCTGAGGACCTGGCGGTTGTGGGATTTGACAATATCCTATTCAGTTCTTATTATGTCCCTCCTTTAACCACCGTCGAGATTCCGATGTATCATGTTGGGGCCGCTGCGATGGAAATGCTGGTTAATCTGATTGCCAAGAAAAATGCCGAAAAGTTGCGTTGGTTCGACACCAGGCTCCTGGTCCGGGATTCGACGGCAAAAAGAAAACTGGGAAAGGAATAGAAACGCTTGACAATTTCCCCTGTTTCATTAAAATGGATGGAAAACGTTTACCATAACTTCAAGCAAAGGAGAATTTAAAAATGGCAACACTTGGCAAAGCATCCAAAAAACAAAAAGGAAAGAAAGGAGGCAAAACAGTGTCGCTCAAAAAATACGACCTCCTGGAACTGCCTTGGACCGATGTGGCGGGTTGGATCAAGGCTGGGAACGACGCAGTCATGATTCCCATCGGCAGCTGCGAGAAACACGGCAATCACATCCCCCTGGGGGTCGATTCCTACACCACGATGGGAAGCGTGGAGAGGGCGGCAGAGAAGGCCAGGGTGCTTTATGCGCCCCTGTTGCCTTTTGGCCTCTCCCCTCACCATATGGGTGAACCCGGCTGGGGCACCGGCAGCATTTCCTTTCCGGCTGAGGTCTACCGACAGGTCCTCTATGCCATCGGCCGTAGTCTGATCTTTGCCGGCTTTAACAAACTGGTGTATGTCTCTCATCATGGCACGAACATGGGGGCCCAGGGAGAGGCGCTGCGCACGCTGAGGGCTGAGACGGGTTGTTTCTGCGCCTACTACAAGACGCCTACGGAGAGAGAGTGCGCCGTCGTGGCCGACCTGATGACAGGCCCTCCAGAGGAAACCCCCGGTTGGCACGCAGGAGAACTGGAAACCTCCACCTGCATAGCCTATCTGAAGGAGAAGGGGCTGTACGAGGGTTCCGTGTTCATGGAGCGGGCCAAGCCGGATCGGGCTCACGCTCCCAGGTGGATGGGTCCGGCCTTCTCCAAAAAGGATGGGACCAACACTGTCATCTTCCGGGGTTCTGAAAATATCTTCGTTCCGATGCTCCACCATGAGTACTCGGATACAGCCACCATCGGCAATCCCCTGCGGTCCAGCGAAGAGCAGGGCATTGCGGTCTTTGAGCGCATCAGCGACCACCTGGCCGCCTTCCTGGAGGAGGTTAAGAAGTTCGACTTTCGCGTTCCAGATGAGAAGAGGGACTGGCCGGGCCGTTTCTGGAGAGGGTAGAAGCTCGGCAATTTAAAAACCGGTCATCCGCATAAAAAAGCAAGGCCTTCACATGATGGACCCATCCCAGGAGCCCGCTGAGTCGAGATGGAAAGGGAAGATTGCCATCCTGGCAACTCTGGATACCAAGGGAGAAGAAGTCGCCTATATGGCTGTGCTGATCCCTATGAGAGGTTGGTCGATTTATGGCGCGCCAGGAGCGCCCCTTCATGACGCCATTGGGCACAGGGGGTTCCTGAAAGCCCTCAAGGATCGCCTCATCGCCAACATACTGTTTAGAGAAGTCGATGCCCATATCAATGAGACGTTGTTTGTCGAGGCCTGTGTTAAACAATTAGTCGCGTTTATGAAAGGCAGGGAGAATTGAAACAATGATGAACAAAGGAGACGAAATATTAATTCGTTTGCGAAAGGAGCTGGCCGAGTTCTCCAGGCGGGCTTTTCACCGAGGATTAGTTGTTGCCGCAGGGGGAAACATGAGCGTCAGGATCCCTGGCACAGAAAAAATCCTCATCACACCAACCGGCGTCTCTCTGGGGGATGTTGAACCGGAGACGAATGTCCTGGTCAATTTTGAGGGCTTCATTCTGGATCGAGAGTCTGAGTTCAGGCCATCCAAAGAGGCATCCTTCCATCTCTCTGTCTATCAGCTTAGACCCGATGTGGAAGCCATTGCTCACCTTCATCCTCCCTATGCAACCGCTTACTCCAATATGGGAAGATCTCTTCCCCTGGTCACTGTTTCGAGCCGCGCAATCCTGAAAGAGGTCCCCTGGGTGGAGCGCGCTCTTCCGGGGTCGAAGGAGCTTTGTGACTTTGTGAGTGATGGGATTAAAAAATATCCCGGGATCAAAGCATTACTCATGAAAGAACATGGCATTCTCACCCTGGGGTCTGATATCAAGACAGCCTATTATCTTGCAGATCTGGTTGAAGGCACGGCTAAAATCGCTTTTATAGAAAGCCATATCAAGAACACGTAGCCGGAAAGAGGGATCAGTCTCCTGGTAAATCGGATTCTTCCGAGATCCTGACGGCGGAGGAGAATCATGAAAACAGCAGCTCGAGTGAAAGATTTTTCGATTCCCAAGACCATGAAGGCATGGGTTCTGGAGGGTCCGGAACAGCTCCGGCTGTCGGAAAAACCTGTCCCAGAGCCGGGACAGGCTGAGGTCTTGGTCCGCATTGATGCTGTTGCCATTTGCGGCACTGATGTGGAGATTCTCACCAAGGGGCTGCCTGCCTGGATTAAGGGCGGTCTTCCATTCAATAAAAATTTCACGCCGGGCCATGAATATATGGGTACGGTCGTCAAGCTTGGGGCAGGCGTGGATGAGCACCGAATCGGAGATCGCGTTGCCGTGGAGATCCACGCAGGCTGCGGGCGTTGTGAAAGATGTCGTATGGGGATGTACACGTCCTGCCTCAATTACGGCCTGAACTATGGCGAGAATAACAAAGGTCACCGCGCCAATGGTTTCACCACGGATGGGGGCTTTGCCGAGTATGCGGTCAATCATATCAATACCCTGGTTCATGTGCCTGATGAGATGAGTGACGAGGAAGCCACACTCATCGTAACTGCCGGCACGGCCATGTACGGCCTCACCGTTTTGGGCGGCCTCATTGCAGGAGAAAGCCTCGTGGTCATTGGCCCGGGGCCGGTCGGGCTCATGAGCGCGGCTGTGGGAAAGGCCCTGGGAGCCCACCCTGTGATCCTGACGGGAACCCGCGACTCCAGATTGAATCTGGGAACACGGTTGGGCGCGGATTACGTCATCAATGTCCAAAAAGAGGATCCTGTGGGGGCGGTGAAACGAATCACAGAGGGCAAAGGAGTTCATTACGTGATGGAATGCTCGGCCGCCCCCAATGCCCTGAACGAGGCCATGGATATGGTGAACCGGGGGGGACGAATCTGCCTTGCCGCCTTTCCTGGAGAGCCGGTGCCTGTGGACTTGGCCAAACTGGCGCGCAACAACATCTATGTCTTCGGCATTCGGGGGGAAGGGATGAGGGCCACCCACCGTGCTGCAGCGCTCATGGCGCAGAAGCGTTTCGAAGCCAAGCTCATCCATACCCACACCTTTCCCCTCGAAGAGGCGCCCACTGCCTTCAGGTATTTTCGAGAAAGGATCGATGATGCCATCAAGGTGGTGATCAAGGTGAATTAATGGAAGCTGACCAGATTGGCGATCCATTGGAACTCATTCTTCAATGAAAGAGGAGGTCGTTTTATGCTGGAAAGTATGTATCAGATGATGCAAATCGGGGTCGTTCACTTCAAAGCCTATCCCGGGATCGAACGCGGGGAGGGGCCCATTTTAGAAACGCTGGAAAAGATATGTGCCGATGATTTTTGGACCGCCGTGGAGGTGGGATGGATGCGGGATTACCGGATACTGAACACGGCGCGGCAACTCTTGGACCAGAGCCATCTCACGGTCTGTTATGCCACCCAACCGAAGGCCTTGACCATGAAATTGAACCCCAACTCCCTCGACGTGAAGGAACGCAATGCAGCCATCAGCTCTATCAAGAGTTGTGTGGATGAGGCTTATGACTTAGGGGCATCGGTCATTCGTCTTATGGCCGGTCAAGATCCAGGAGATGGGAAAAGGGAGGAGGCTAAAAAACTTTTGGTGGACTCCCTCGGGCAGATCATGGAGTATGGGAAAGAAGAGGGGAAGATTGACTTTACGCTCAAGATCTTTGACCGGGATATCGACAAGAAGAATCTCATCGGCCATTTTAAAGATGCCTTAGAGGTAGCCAAGGCGCTTCGCCCCAGTTTCCCCAATTTTGGGCTGCTGGCCGACCTGAGCCATTTTCCACTTCTTCGTGAAAAGCCGGAGGAAGCAATCCCTTTGATTAAAGATTATTTAGAGTCAGTCCATCTGGGAAATTGCGTCTGTGGAGACAAACGCCATCCGGCCTACGGGGATATCCAGCCACGCTTTGGCCTCCCTGGAGGGGAAATAGATTTGCCCGAGGTCATCCATTATTTCCGGGTCCTCAAAGCCAATGGTTTCTTCAACAAGCCTCAATTGCCCGTCGTGAGCGCTGAGGTTCGGCCCGTTCTGGCAGGAGAGATTTCGGAAATCGTCCTCGCCAATACGAAACGGGTCATCCGGCAGGCCTGGGCATTGGCATAAGTTTCTTCAAACTAAAGGACAATATAAAAAAGGAGGGAAAGGATATGTTAAGAAAATTTGGAGTCATGCAAAACCGTTGGGTTCTCTCTTCACTAACCCTGTTGATGGCGTTGTCCATTTGGTCCATTGACCCCGGGAAAGCAATCGCCGCCTGGCCTGAAAAACAGGTGGAACTTATCAATCCCTTTGGAGCAGGAGGGGCGGCTGATGTGCAGGCCCGGAAGCTGGCAGAGATCATCTCCAGGGAGCTTGGTCAACCCCTGGTGGTCCGTAATGTCACAGGCGCTGGAGGGGCCATTGCCTATAACGAGGTCCATCGGGCCAAACCGGATGGTTACACCCTTATCTGGTATTCGGGAGCCATCAATACTCTGGCCGCCAGGAAGCAGGTCAAGTTTGATCATCAGGCCTTCGAACCCATTGCAGGGGTTGGATTTGAAACGATTGCAATCGCTGTTAATAAAACAGCTTCATGGAAAGATATTAAGGAGTTCATATCCTATATCAAGCAGAATCCCAATAAAGTCACCGTGGGGAATTCCGGGATCGGCAGCGTAACTCACATGGTTCCTGTTGCCATGGCCTCGAAGATCGGGGCTCCCGTCATCCATGTTCCCTTTGGGACCGGATTAGCAGTCGCCGCGCTGATGGGCGGGAAGATCGATGCCTCCAGCCAGCATCCCACAGAGGTCCTCAGCCAGGTAAGGGCCGGAGAGGTGCGCGTTCTGGCGGTCAGCAGTGAGAAGCGAATCAGTCTTTGGCCTAATGTGCCCACTTTGAAGGAGTCGGGCGTGGATCTGGCTTATGACCAGTGGCGAGGTTTTGCGGCCCCCAAGGGAACGCCCAAGACAGTGATCGATAAGATGATCCCCCTGGTGAAAAAGGCTATTGAAAGCAAGGAGTGGATTGATTTTACTGCCTCAATCGGGACCGCCTCCCATTATCAGGATCCTGAAGCCTTTGGTAAGTTTGTAGCTGAAATGGATAAGATCACCAAAGAGATCGTTGCCGCCGCCGAGGCTACCAAGTAATTTCTGGTTTATCAGCGGCCCCCCTTTCCCTTTTCATGGAATGGGGGGCTGAATGTAACCCCTCAGAAGGTGTGAAAAAATTGATGCACTGTGCCTCGGCGCACAGGGTTGGGGGTCTTGTCCAAGATTTAGAACGCGGGGCATTAGATGTTATGGGTAACCTTCGTTTTCAGCAAGATGGCGGTATGACTCAGGTTTAGGCAATGTAGTTTAATATTAGAGGTTCCGCCCTAAAGCTTCTCCAATCCCTCCAACCCTGTGCGCCGGAAGGATGCC
>JAGXSW010000078.1 GCA_018333715.1 Syntrophaceae bacterium
GCTCCGACAAATGAGGATGAAATTGGACTGCGCCGCCTGGCCGAACAGATTCGGTCTAAGAAAGTCATCGTGAAGCTATTCCTCAGGCATCCTTTGCATGCCAAGCTCTATCTGCTCTTCCGTCCCGACCCCATAAGCCCAACGATCGGCTACCTTGGCAGTAGTAATCTCACCTTCGCCGGTCTTTCGGAGCAAGGCGAGCTGAATATCGACGTCCTGGATCAGGATGCATGTAACAAACTGTCCTTGTGGTTTGAAGACCGCTGGAACGATCGGTGGTGTCTCGATATCTCAAAAGAACTCATTGAGATCATCGAGGAAAGTTGGGCAAGGGAAACCATCATTTCACCTTACTACATTTACCTTAAAATCGCTTACCACCTTTCTCAAGAAGCCCGAGCTGGACTTGCGGAATTCCGGGCGCCGAACGACTTCGCCCATAAGCTCTTTGAATTTCAAATGGCCGCTGTCAAGATTGCGGCTCACCACCTCAACAAGCGCGGGGGTATCCTCATCGGTGACGTTGTCGGCTTGGGTAAGACGCTGATGGCCACGGCGGTCGCCCGCATATTTGAGGATGACTACGACCTGGAAACTTTGGTTATTTGTCCGAAGAATCTTGTCCCCATGTGGGAAGATTATCGGATGCAATACCGCCTGCGGGGGAAAGTCCTGTCAATAAGTCGGGTCATTTCCGAGTTGCCAAAGCTCCGCCGCTATCGAATCGTTCTGATTGACGAGAGCCACAATCTTCGGAACCGGGAGGGCAAGCGGTATCGGGCCATCCAGGAATATATTCGCGAGAACGAAAGTAAGGTCATTCTATTGACGGCAACTCCCTACAATAAAACATACATAGACCTTTCAAACCAGCTTCGTCTATTTGTTCCGGAGGACGTCGATGTTGGCATTCGCCCTGAGAATCTTCTGCGAGAACTCGGTGAGATTGAATTCATTAAGCGCTACCAGTGCTCCATTCGTTCTCTCGCTGCTTTTGAAAAAAGTATTCACGCCGATGATTGGCGTGAATTGATGCGGCTCTATCTCGTCCGTCGCACCCGGAGTTTCATCCAGGATAATTATGCCGAAACGGATCCGAAGAATGGGCGAAAATACTTAACCTTTTCTGACGGCACACGCTCTTACTTTCCCACTCGAGATCCCAGGGCGGTTAAGTTCAAAATCAACGATAAAGACCCGAACGACCAGTATGCTCTCCTTTACTCTGATCCAGTCGTTGACAGTATAAACAATCTCACTCTTCCGAGGTATGGATTAGGAAATTATATCAAGGAGCGTCCACATGAACCCCCAACCACCGCTGAGGCAAAGGTCATTGCGGACCTCTCCAGAGCCGGAAAAAGGCTCATGGGATTCTGCCGCACAAACTTCTTTAAACGTCTCGAAAGCAGCGGCCAGGCGTTCCTGCAATCTGTTGAGCGGCATATCCTGCGTAACTATGCCTGCCTTTATGCGATTGAAAATGATGAAGCTCTTCCCATCGGCGCCCAGGATGCCAGCTTCCTGGATAACCGGTTTAACGACGCCGACAGCGAGCTTTTTATCACAGAGGATGATGAAGAAAATGGAGGGATGGAGGGATCTTTCAACCAGCTCCAAACCGAAGAGGATTTTGGAAAGCGTGCGGCAGAGGTTTACAAGAGGTACTCCGGACCCCTCAAGACACGGTTCCGCTGGTTGAGGGCTGACCGGTTTCTTCCTCAACTCACGCAGGATTTGAAGGCCGATATCAAGATTCTTCTCAGTATATTGGGGAAGTGCGGGGCCTGGAAGCCGGAAAGCGACGAAAAGTTCGCTAAGCTCCATGAATTGATCACAAAGAAACACCCGGGTGAAAAGGTCCTGGTCTTTTCCCAGTTCGCCGACACCGTGATTTATCTAAACAGTCAGCTTGCTTCCATGGGAGTCAAACGCATGGCCGAGGCCACAGGCGATACGGATGACCCGACAAAGATCGCCTGGCGGTTCAGCCCCAATAGCAACAACAAACGGAGTGAGATTTTGCCGGAGAATGAGTTAGATGTTGTGATTTCGACCGACGTTCTGAGTGAGGGACAAAATCTCCAGGACGGCTCCATTGTTGTAAATTACGACCTGCCCTGGGCGATCATCCGTCTTATCCAACGAGCCGGACGTATTGACCGGATTGGACAGAAAGCCGAGCGCATCCTCTGCTACACGTTCCTTCCAGCAGAGGGAGTTAACCGAATCATTCAATTGCGGGAACGTATTCGGCAGCGGCTCCACGAAAACGCTGAAGTGGTTGGAGCAGACGAAGCATTCTTTGAAGACGATCAAAACGATCAAGCCGTCCGGGACCTCTTTACAGAGAAAGCTGGAATTCTGGACGGGGATGCGGACTCAGAGGTCGACCTCGGTTCGTACGCCTACCAGATATGGAAAAATGCAATTGATCGGGATCCGAGCCTGCAGAAAATCGTCCCGAGCCTTCCCAATGTCGTTTATTCCACGAAACCCCATACGCCTAAAACCGATCAGCCTGAAGGAGCGCTGGCTTACGTTCGGACAGCCGACGGAAGTGATGCCTTAGCCTGGTTGGACAGGAATGGCAACCCCGTAACCGAGTCCCAGTTCACCATTCTCAAATGCGCGCAATGCTCCCCGGACACCCCCGCTCTTGCCCGGCACGAGCGCCACCATGAACTGGTTCGGAAGGCTGTTGATCTCATTGCCGCAGAAGAAAAGAGAGTCGGTGGGCAACTTGGCCGACCATCAGGGGCCCGCTTCCGAACCTATGAGCGTCTTAAGCGATACGCTGAAGAGGTCAAAGGAACACTCTTCGATACACCGCAACTTCACCGCGCTATCGAGGATATCTATAATTGTCCTTTGCGCCAGGTCGCGGTCGATATTCTCAACCGGCAACTTAGGAGTGGCATTAGCGATGACGCCCTTGCCCAACGAGTGATCGATCTCAGGGAAGAGGGCCGATTGTGCATTATTCACGAGGAAGAAGAGTCCCAGGAGCCTCGGATTATATGCTCGCTGGGATTAATGAGTGTCGGTCCATAAAAACCTTCTCCGTCATGCCGGACTTGATCCGGCATCCAGAATGTCTTGAAAGAACTGGACTCCGGCTGGAGTTTATCCCGATGAAAATCGGGGCCGGAGTGACGAATTCTTAAACGGAAAACGTATGACCCTCAACGTCCCCCGGGTTCGGCACTATTTGAAGAACTTCGAATTGGAAAAGCTCTTTGTCGAAGAATTGGGCTGGGACCGGTGCTCATCCGTTTTTGATGTCCCCATAGATGGAAATAGCTTTACCCTTCGCGCTGTAGCCCAGAAGCGGGGCGTTCAAATCTTTGAATGTAGATCCGATGCCGCAGGGAAGATCCCTGATCACAACCTGCGCCGTAGAATCGAGAGACAGATCACCCAATGCGCCTATGAACACCTGATCATCTTTACCGATGGAGCCAGAACAACTCAAATCTGGCAATGGGTGGCCCGCGCACCCGGCCAGCCGACTTCCTACCGGGAGCACTCTTATCATCCTCAGCATCAATCCGGCAACGCACTGATTCAAAAGCTCAGTGCGATCATGATTCCATTGGATGAGGAAGAGGCCATCGACCTGACTGGCACGGTCCATAAATTACGCGATGCCTTTGACCGGGACCGTGTTACTAAGAAGTTCTATGATCATTTCAAGCGCGAACATGCTCATTTTCTTGAGTTTATTCAAGGGGTCAGTGACCAGGCTGATAAGGAATGGTATGCGTCTTTGATGCTGAACCGTATGATGTTTATCTACTTCATCCAGAAGAAGGGTTTTCTGGATGGAGATACAAGTTACCTGCGAAACCGTCTCAGGGCAGTTCAGGAACGCAAAGGCAAAGGGAAATTCCTTACCTTTTATCGGTACTTCTTACTTGTCCTATTCCATGAGGGTTTTTCAAAGCAGCCGCAACAAAGGCATTTGGACCGTGATTTGAAGGAACTACTGGGTGACGTTCCTTATCTGAACGGCGGCCTTTTCGAGGTCCATGAGCTTGAAGGAAAACATCAAAAGCTTGACATCCCGGATGAAGCCTTCGAGAATCTCTTTTCCTTCTTTGACCAATATGAATGGACTTTGGACACGCGCCCCCTCCGTAACGACAGAGAAATCAACCCTGATGTCCTTGGATATATCTTTGAGAAGTACATCAACCAGAAGGAGATGGGCGCTTATTACACGAAGGAAGACATCACTGAGTATATAAGCAAGAGCACCATTGTTCCTTACCTCTTTGACGCCGCAAAGAAAAAGTGCGCTGTTGCATTTGAATCGGGATCTGCTGTTTGGCGATTGCTTGAGGAAGACCCGGACCGGTATATTTACCCTGCTGTTCGCAAAGGTGTAATCAATGATCGGGGGGAAGTAATCCCACTTCCTGAAGCAATTGAGAAAGGGATCAAGTCGGTCAGCCAGAGAGGTGGATGGAACCGTCCGGCCGGTCCTGATTATGCCTTGCCGACCGAGACATGGCGAGAGCATGTCTCACGTCGACAAAGGTGTCTTGAAATAAGAGGGAGGCTTCAAAGCGGGGAAATCCGTGAGATCAACGATTTCATCACTTACAATCTCAACATCCGGCAGTTCGCCGAAGATGTGGTTGCCGGTTCTGAGGGACCGGAACTCCTTCGAGCGTTTTATGAGGCGATATCCACCGTTACTGTGCTTGACCCAACCTGCGGGTCGGGAGCCTTTCTTTTTGCCGCCCTGAATATTTTAGAACCGTTATACAATTCCTGTCTTGATCGAATGCATGCCTTCATCGAGGACCTGGAACGGTCTGGAGAGCGTCATTCGCCACGAAAGTTCGAGGACTTCCGGAAGACTCTCGCCGACGTTGACCGGCATCCTAATAGGCCATACTTCATCCTGAAGTCTATTATCGTGAATAACCTCTACGGCGTTGACATCATGGAAGAAGCCGTCGAAATCTGCAAACTCCGGTTATTTCTCAAACTCGTTGCTCAAGTGGATAAAACAAAGGACCTGGAGCCTCTGCCAGATGTTGACTTTAATATTCGTGCCGGGAACACACTTGTTGGGTTTGTTTCCCGAGATGAAATTCGAAATGCCGCAGAGAAAGAAATCTCCGGTCAGGGGAAATTGGTTTTTGGCCAAACGGAGAAAGCCCTCCAGCGAATAGAGGAAGAGGCAGAGATCGTTGATCGGGCCTACCAGAAATTCCACGAGATGCAAATAGAATATGGCATGGACGCCCGAGAGTTCTCCGATCAAAAACGAGCACTCCGTGAGAACCTAAACAATCTCAAAGAGGAACTAGATGGATACCTCGCCAAGGAATATGGCATTGAGATTAGTAATTCCAGGGATTTCAAAAAATGGCAAAATAGTCATCAACCGTTTCATTGGTTTGGAGAGTTCTACGGAATTATGCGACAGGGAGGGTTCGATGCAATAATTGGAAACCCACCATACGTTGAGATGTCGGAAGTTACGAACCAATACAAATTGCGTAATCTTCAATTGTCTCAAACTGGAAATCTCTTTTCAGTCTGCACAGAACGGTTCATATACGTGGCGCGAAAAAAGGCGCGCATAGGGGTAATTATACCGATAAGTGCTGTCTGCACACCAAGAATGGCATCATTCATGACTTTCGTTACAGAAAGACTGACTCCAATTTATATAAGCAATTTTGCCGTGCGGCCTGGAAAGTTGTTTGTGGGAACCGACATGAATCTTTCTATAGTGCTGGGAGAAACCAATGGTAATAAGAGCCATGTTACCTCTCCTATTCTCTCAACACGATATACGCGGTGGCAAGGGGAGTTTAGACCGCATTTGTTCCCCAGTCTAATATATGGAAGAACGGATTTTCTTCCCGAACTGGACTCAATTGCCAAAGTAGGAACACAATTGGAATGGCGACTGCTGAAAAAGATCTTTGGATTTCCATCAATGTCAACATGGATAAGAAATGGTTTGGATTCCGAGGTTCTTTTTTGCCACAGTGGTGGGCGATATTTTCGCAAATGTCTCAGGGATAAGCTATCAAATGAATATAAGGAATTGACGGTAAAAAAAGGGGCGGGCGATGCTGTGCTGTGTGTCTTGTCCTCTTCGTTATACTACTGGCTGTGGATTGTAATTTCAGATTGCTACCATGTTACAAAGAGGGACATAAATATTGCTCCCGCTGTGGATTCTCTTTTGGGTGACAAGTCAGTTACTTCGTTGGCTAAGAGACTTATAGAGAGCCTGTGGGCTAACGCAGAAACCCGCGAGAGAAACCGGGCTGACGGACAGTCTCAGAAAGAGGTTAATTTTTATGTAGGTAAATCAAAAAGCATACTTGACGAAATCGACAAGAACCTATCAAGACATCTCCAATTAACACCTGATGAGATCGATTTCATCCTGAATTATGATGCAAAATTTCGTTTTTCCGATGAAGACTCATAAAATTGGGAACGGCATGAAGTAGAAATACAAATATAGGGGGATTTGGTCAGATGAAGAACAAACTTGTAATGAATATGTATGCTAATACGAATTCGTTTGGTGAAGTGCTGAAAAAAACTTTAGAGAATGCTTCTCGCGTTGACATTGCAGTTAGCTATCTCCAAATGAGTGGATGGCACCTCCTCAAGAAACATTTTGCGAATGTGCAGCCCGATAATATCCGTGTTTTAACAACAGACCAGCTAGGGATCACGCATCCTGCCGTGTTAAGTGATGCCATCCATACCGGAATGCAAGTCAAAAGTTATTCAGGGGACAACCTCTATCATCCGAAAGTCTATCTGGCTTACGATTCTAACAAAAAGCCAATACGGGCGGTCGTGGGTAGCGCTAATGTCAGTGCCTCGGGTTTTGCAACGGGGATTGAAGCAGGAATTGAGGTAAAGGATGTTGCACTTGTGCGTGAGTTGCAGAGGTGGTTTGATCACTTTTTCGCTGACAGATTAGCAAAATGTGTGGACCAGAACTTTATACGAGCTTATGAAGCGAGATGGAAGTCTTCCTCTGCAAATAGAATCCGTTTGCGGCGTCTCCTTATGGGACTCTACAAAACCAGGAAGTCTTCAAAAACTCCCACCACTGAGGATTTCGATGTCTTAGATGACATCTTTTCTGCGATCAGACTCCCTGTGGCTACACTTGGGTTCGATCACGCTGGTAATAACATCCGTAATTTACGTCGCCTTTTGGAAGTTCTTTCACGGTTCCCACAGGTAGGCGATAAGGAAAGAAGTGAGCTCCATCTGCTTGGATTTCTAAACGGAATGGGTCTGACAAGGCTTGGCCTGAGGGCTAGGGGTGCTCGATCAGAAAGGGAAATTGCGCGACACTGGTGCCATTGGGTACGCACCACGAGCGAAAAGAGTTTAGCAGAGCGAAATCCGCGATTAATTAGTTTCCGTCGTGCTGCCAATCAGTTTTGGGAGCTAAGGCTCGATGTGCGTCGGTATTTCCTTAAAAACATTACATCTGCAGCTGCTAGATCATTACTTCAAACAATTGAGTTGTTGTGTAACGGTAGTCCAGCGGTGCAAAATCTATCCGTTGAGGATTTCAAATCATTATCGAAACTGTCACTGAATGTAGAAAGTCTTCCGGAATTTATTGGGCGAGCGGTGTCGGATTACCTCACCAACAAGGGGAGCCGTAGTTGGACAAACAGTGATCGAAGGGTTGTGTTGGAATCATACGGGAGAACTCCTAGCCCGAGTTTCCTACTTAGAGTCTACCACGATGCATAACCATTTGTAAATAATTGAATTTTGGGGTTTTTTCACTATGCCCTAAAAATAATAACAGAAAAGAGGCTAAAATAGGGGTTGACTTTCAATTTACTATGCCCTAATATCTTCTTTAAAAAGGAGGTGTGGGCATGGAACGGCTCGAACCCAAGAAAGTCAGCGGTCACACATATTATTATTATTCCGAGTGGGGCTGGG
>JAGXSW010000079.1 GCA_018333715.1 Syntrophaceae bacterium
GGGCCAATGCAGTTGACATTTCCCCAGTAATTCTCAGGCTGGGGATGGATGGAAGGATCTCCGTAAACTTCGGAGGTGGAAGCCTGAAGGATTTTAGCCTTAAGACGCTTGGCCAGTCCCAACATGTTGATCGAGCCGTGGACATTGACCTTTGTCGTCTGAACAGGGTCGTTCTGGTAATGGATGGGTGAAGCAGGGCAGGCCAGGTTATAGATTTCGTCCACCTCCACATAGAGAGGGAAGGTGATGTCGTGGCGGAGAAGTTCGAAGTAAGGGTGATCCAGGAGATGGGCAATGTTTTTTTTGGTCCCTGTGTAAAAATTATCCACACAGAGGACATCGTGCCCTTCTTTTAAAAGGCGTTCGCAGAGATGAGAGCCTAAGAAACCAGCCCCGCCGGTGACCAGAATCCGTTGTTGGCCAAGTTCTTTCAATTCGCCCTTCCTTTTTCTTCTCCCTTGTCTTTTTAGCTAAGAGACTACGCCTCGTCCGGGACTTCGCCCGGAAGTCGATCAGACCCGACCACGGGAGGTGGTCCGTTCGGGCAGTCGTGAATGAACGTTTTATCCTTTGTAGCGTCCCGATTTAGTCGGGACGAAAGCTGCGCCCCCGATCCTGCGGAAGGCGAGGGCGCTACGAACTGACACGATAACTGTATTGAGCATATCGACAATCTTTTGTCGATGATGATGCGCTAAGCGCCTAAAGAACATCTTTGTTAATCTCGACCTTGGCTTTCGATCGCAGATGCTGGAGCCAATTTCTGAAGAACTCCTCCTGCTTCTGGTAGCTCAGCCGCTTTTCGAGATTCTTCTTAGCCGGCTCAAACTGCTTCTGATCCGCCGGTTCCGAACCGAGAAGCCTTACCACAAAATATCCTTCCTTTGTCTGGAAGACCTCTTTTGGAAGAGGTCGTTTTTCTGTCAGGGAAGAGAGAGAGGCCATCCATTCTCCGGCCGGTCCGATTTTTGGGATCACGCCTCCTGCTCGGCTGAAGAGGCCTGTCTCCTCGAGGGAATACCCTTTTCCTCTCAGAACTTCCCGGATCTCTTTCCCCGATTTCATCTGATTGAGAATCTCTTCCGCTGTCTGACGGGCCTTCTCTTCAGCCTTCTTCCCGGCGACCTTCCGGATGACTTCCTCTTTCACCTCCTCCAATGGAGGAATCCGGGATTCCTTTTTATCCACCAACTTCAGGATGTAAAAATTGGGCGGGATACTGACCACAGGCGAGATCTCTCCTGTTTTTAATGAGAAGGCGCTGGAGTGGAAAATAGGATCCTTGCCGATACCCGGGATATCGTCGCCTTCCTTGAAGAAATCGGTCGTCTTTATCGGAACATCCTTCTCACGGGCAAAGGTCTCTATGTCCCTGCTGCGGAAGAGGGAGTAAAACGCATCATCGGCTCTGCGGGAGGCTTCTGCCTTCGCCTTCTCTTTTTTGAAGGCCTGATGGATCTGGTCTTTTACCTCCTCGAAGGGTTTCTGTTTCTCCTTGATCACTTCCTCTGCCTTGAAGATGTAGAATCCGTCTCCTCCCCTGACCACGCCGCTCAGATCGCCGGCCTTCAATGAAAAGAGCGGCTTCTCAATGGATTCATCGATGTTTCCCTCTTGAAGCCATCCCAGGTCTCCTCCCTTCTGGGCGGTTCCCGATTCAGAATACTGTTTGGCCAGAGAAGCGAAGTCCTTTGTCTTTTCGGCCTTCCCAAGGATCTCTTCGGCCTTTTTTCTCTTCTCCTCCATCCTGTCAGGCGGGTCCTGAGGTTCCACTCTAATGAGGATCTCCCTGGCCCTGACCTGTTTGGGAACCTTAAAGCTCTCTTTGCGCTGGTCATAATAGCGTTTGATTTCATCAGGAGAGATCTGGATCTTCGGCTCAACATCAGTGGGACGGAAGGCAAGATATTGGACCTGGAGATAGGCGGGAATCTTGAACTCCTCCTGGTGCTTCTGGTAATAGTCCTTGATCTCCACCTCATCGGCGCTCACCTGGCCCCTGAAGGCCTCAGGAGCGATCTTCACAAAATGGAGGTTGACTTTCTCGTTCTCAAAGAGATAGGTCTCCAGAACCTCTTCCTCCGAGACCTTTCCTCCATTGAGTCGGATGAGGTTCACCACTTTGGAATAGAGGAGGCTTTCCCGTTGCATCCGTTCAAAATCTTCCGGATACATACGGTTGAGACGAAGGAATCTCTCATAGAGGCGCGAATCGAACTGGCCATCGATCTGGAAAGAAGGGATCGATTCGATAGCCATTGTCAATTCTCCATCCTGGACATTCAAACCCAGCCTCTTTCCTTCCTGGAGAATGAGAGTCCGGGAGATGAGTTCTTCCAGGACATTCTCCCGGATGCGGAGTTCCTCGATCATTTTGTCAGTCAATGCAGGGCCCATCGCATCCCGGTAACGCTTCATCACTCCCTGAAGGGTTTCCTGGTAGTTCTTGATGTGGATGGCCGCTCCGTTGACCGTGGCCGCATGGTCGTATTTTTTGTCCCGGATGAAGGAATATCCTCCCCAGGAGATAAAAGTCACCGCAACGAGCAGAAGAAAAACCCGGATCATCCAGGAGGTGGCATGCTTCCTTAAGGCTGTCAACATCATGATTCTCCTTTCAAAAGTTAATATTAATCAATCCTCCTGAAAAAGACAAGAGGGGCGGACAGTAGCGTCCCGATTTAGTCGGGACGAAGGCAGGAGGGCGCTACATATATTATATCAATCCCCCCATTATTAAGAGATTACACATAGGAGATGAATTCCCTTGAATCGGAGGGAGGGATTTGTTAATATAGGCAAATTGAATCGATTGATGGGAGAAGGAAATGGTATTCAATTCACTGCTGGGTCTGTTTTCAACGGATTTGGCCATCGACCTGGGGACAGCCAATACCGTTGTTTATGTGAAAGGGAAGGGGATCGTTTCTTCGGAGCCCTCTGTGGTGGCCATCCAGAGGGATTCCAGGGGAGACAAGCGCGTCCTGGCCGTCGGTCGGGAAGCCAAAGAGATGTTAGGCCGCACACCCGGAAACATCTTTGCCATCCGGCCGATGAAGGATGGGGTGATCGCCGACTTTGAGATCACCGGCGAGATGCTCAAGTATTTTATCGCCAAGGTCCATAACCGGAAAGCCCTGCTCCGGCCCCGGGTGGTCATCTCCGTTCCCTCGGGCATCACGCCCGTTGAGAAGAGGGCGGTTCGGGAATCGGCTCAATCCGCGGGCGCAAGGGAGATCTACCTGATCGAAGAGCCTATGGCCGGAGCCATCGGCGCGGGGCTTCCCATCACCGAGGCTTCAGGAAATATGGTCGTGGACATCGGAGGGGGGACCACCGAAGTGGCTGTCATCTCCCTCTCGGGAATTGTGGTCAGTCAATCGATCCGGGTGGCAGGGGATAAGATGGATGAGGCCATTGTTCAGTATGTGAAAAGAAAGTATAACCTCCTCATCGGTGAACGGACAGCGGAACTGATCAAGATCAGTGTCGGGACGGCTTACCCCGAGGAGAATCCCGAGACAATGGAAGTCAAGGGAAGGGATCTGGTGACCGGCATCCCCAAGACCCTTGAGATCAATAGCGAAGAGGTCCGGGAGGCTTTGGCTGAATCGATCAATATGATCATCGATACGGTGAGGATCACCCTCGAAGAGACGCCGCCGGAACTGGCCGCGGATATAGCGGACAAAGGGATCGTCCTGGTAGGCGGCGGGGCGCTCCTGAAAAATCTGGATGTCCTTCTCAGAGAGGTGACAGGACTTCCCATCACGATTCCGGATGATCCGCTCTCGGCCATTGTGTTAGGGGCGGGCAAGGTTCTCGACAACGAAAAGCTGCTTCGAAGCGTCACATTTCAGTACTAAGATTTTTAAAAAGGTTCAAAAATCTTTGATTACAGGGATTATGAAACGATTGCACAGAGAGCGTCAAGTCGTTTTTCAGGGCTCTCATATTAAAGATTGATGAGGATAAGAGACTTCCTCTTTCGAAGATACGCCATACCCACAGTCGTCATCCTCCTTCTGTTATCCGCCCTGATTCTGATATCATTGAGGGTAAAAGAGCGAAAGGGAACGGCCTTTATGGATGGTCTCCTGATGGAGATCTGCTCGCCCTTCCAGAAAGGTTCCACCTTTGTCATCAACAAGATCAAAGGAGTCTGCGAGGGATATCTCTTCCTGGTTCATCTTCACAGAGAGAATGAGCAACTCAAGAAGAGGATGGCCGATCTCCAGAGGGAGAACGATCAGATGAGGGAGATGGTCCTCTCCCATGAGCGTCTCCGGAAACTCCTCCAGTTTCGGGAGACGCTTTCATCAACAGTGATTGCCGCCGAGGTGGTCGGCCGGGACCCTTCCTCGTGGTTCAAGAGTGTCACCGTCAATAAAGGGGAGAAGGATGGAGTTCAGAAAGGGATGGCGGTTATCTCTCCGGAAGGGGTGATCGGCCAGATTCTTAAAACCGCTCCTTCCTATTCGGCCGTCCTCCTCATCACCGATTACAACAGCGCCATCGACTCCATCATCCAGAGAACCCGGGCCAAAGCGATTGTGGAGGGAGGGGGCGAGAACCGGTGTCAGTTGAAATA
>JAGXSW010000080.1 GCA_018333715.1 Syntrophaceae bacterium
GTCTACTGGATGCTGGGGTTTGGGATCTTTGGATACATCCTGAAGATGTATGGATTCCAGGTGGGGCCAGTTATTCTTGGAGTCATCCTTGGCCCCCTTATGGAGGATAACTACCGGCGGGCCATGATGGACCAGCATAACAATATTCTGGGTTTCTTTAGCCAGCTTGTTGTAAACCCTCTGTCTTTGGCACTAACCCTTGGAATTGTCATCACAATTCTCGGTCAAACCCAATTCTGGTCCTGGATAAAAAGGAAAGTCTGGAAGTCTAAAAAGGAGGGAGTATGAAAAAAATTCTTGTGCTTCACGGGGTCAATCTCAATATGTTCGGCAAGAGGGATCCTGCCCAGTATGGGACGATTACTCTGGATGAAATCAATCAGAAACTCAAAGAGCTTGCGAAAGAGTTAGGGGTCGAGTTGGAAACCTTCCAAACCAATCATGAAGGAGAGATCTGCGAAAAGATTCATCAAGCCCATCAAGAGAAAGTCGACGCCGTTGTGATCAATGCTGGCGCCTGGACCCATTATAGCTATGCCTTGAGAGATGCCTTGGCGATTCTGAAGGTTCCTATCATTGAAGTGCATATGTCCAATATCCATGCAAGAGAAGAGTTCAGACACTACTCCGTTGTTTCCCCATTAGCCAAAGGTCTGATCTGCGGTTTCGGAGTTCAAAGCTACCTCCTTGGCCTCAGAGCAGCGTGCGAACTGTTAAAAGAGGGTGGATGAAAGAGATTCAAATCGCCTATCAAAATTCCTGTAGTGTTCAATAGTCCAGACCTCACCGGAATCGGTTAATACTTCTCTAAGGTGTCAGGACAATTCTTGATCGTTTTCCTAATATCTCCACACCACACGACAAATCCCAAAAAAATTATTGACTTTTCCCTAATATTTCGGTAATTTCCTATCAAAACGGAGGCCATGCATTATCATCCTTCAACCCTTTAACCACAGACAGGGTGGGTATATGGTCTGAAGAAAATTGAGACCCCGTTTCTGAAAAAGGAATGGGTTTTTTTGTCTCCTTTAATAACTGCTTCCCCTCGCCCTGGGAGAATGTGTCATAAGTCCGTTCATGGTTCGACAGGCTCACCACGAACGGAAAAAGGCACATTTAAAACCAATTACTTACCCGTTCGCCCTGAGCGTGTCGAAGGGTGAACGGCGAATTACGACACAGTCTCTGGACGGGAGAGGGTGAAGAGATTTAAATAGAAGGACATTGGAAAGATAAAAAGTCCTTTAGATAGTTTGGATCTGAAAAAAGGAGGTGATGAGTGACATTATTTGTCAGAGGCAAGGGGTCTCTTGGCCATCGCCCAGAGTCGGTATATCCGAACTTCGTCTATCCTCCCATTTTGAAGGGATATCCAAACCAGTTCGGATGTGAACGAGTTGACCAAAATGACGCTTCGCTCGCCCCGAAGGATCGGGACGCATTTTGGTCAACGGCTGGCGGCTGAGCGGCACGAAGTGATGAACAGAATGTGAATCAAGGCTTCAGCCGTAAATGAACCGAAGGTATTTCTAACAACCGCAGGTGCTTAGCGAAGCGTCACTTTGGCCAACAGGCGAGTGAACGGCTGCCTGCCCCGCCCTCGGTCGGGACCGGGGTCGGCAGACAGGGCTGAAGCCAAAATGCCCTAAGGGGCACTTCGCTCACCCGCCAGCCGTTAGGCGCTCATTGCGGGCAGGAAAGGAGATAAGATGAGGAGACTTACTTTACTTGTAGCAATAATGATAGTAGGAAGCGCATTATTTGGATGTGCTACTTCACGCGTAATACCTGAGCCCGGAAAGATAACCCTTGAAGATGCAATGGAGCAAGTCGCCAAAGGGCTCAATAAAATGTACGAGATGGGAAAAGGCTATCCAAAGACTGGTCTCATTCCAACCGAGGTGACAGTCGTATTTAATGTCTCTGCCAGTGCAAAGGATGAAGGCAAACTTTATATTGAAGTTGGCGCTACCATTTCCGATATTTTAAAAATCACTAAAGCAGGGGCAGATGTAAGTTCGAAAATTGAGGCTTCTCGTGGAAATCAGGTTACGGTCAAGTTTACTAATCTATTTTTGTCTACTACAAAGGAATCGCTTATCATGATTAAAAAACCCGAGGAAATAGTAGCATTATTAGAGGCTCTTAAAGGAGCAGGGTATGAGCCTATTATTAAGATGAAATAGGGACAGCGGTGATAGGAAGGGTATATACCCGCAACGGCAGATAACGCCATGCAAACGGCTGACGCCCAAACCTTGAGGCTTCGTTTGCACTGAACGTTAGCTGCCCATTGCGGGCAGGGGAAAAAAAGGCCAATAATTTTGGGAAGGAGTAATTATGCAAATGAAACCTGAGTTTGAATTCGAATTTAGTCGCGATGGACTAATAGCGATGCTTAAGACTGCTGTTGCCCCGTATGTATTGAATGATGAGGTGATAGAAGATATAGAAAAAAAACTCCCTTTTACTTTGATAAATCGATATGTAAAGAAAGGTATTGTTGAAGAAGGCCAAGTATTTGAAATCGTGAAAAAGTTTGCCAATTCCATAATTGAAATTGAAAGCCGAGAAACTTATCCGGGTTATCGTTATCAGATAGAAAAGGAAATTACCCCGGAAGTTGCTAAAATGGCCTTTAACAATTTAGTAGACGAATGTCCTTTCTGTCTAAAATAATTGAGATGCGTATGGAAACAAGCAATAATTTTGAAAAGCTAAAATGGCTAAAGGATGGGTGCAATTGGCTTGTTACAATAACATCTGGGGTTATAGTTTTTTCAGCTACTTTTTATACTGACATCATCGGAGAGTGCCCCCAAAAAATATGGCTTGTTTTATTAGGATGGGGTTTCTTGTTGTTTTCACTCTTAGCAGGGGTAATATGCTACTTCAGTACTTTCAAAAAGGTATTAAAAGAAGACTACAAATTAGAACATTGTAGCTGGGTAGGGATTAGTTATAGCTTCATGTTATTATCTTTTCTCTTCGGAATGATATCGTTAGGAATTTTCATTATATATAATAAATTGTGATTTTAAAGCAAATACAAAGATGCCAGCAACGGCAGATAACAGAGTGCTTGGGTTTAACGCCCAAGGATTTCCCCCTTTTCGATTTTTTCGTATACCATAAAATTTTAGTCATGTTAAAATGAATCAATTAGAGGAGGTGGATTTATGCCAACTGAATCCATAAAAGATAATCTTATCGCTCAAATTGATAAGCTTCCTCATGACCTTCAACTTCGTGTTCTTGATTTTGTAAAAGCCTTAACCCCCAAAGGGGTCGAAGGTAAAAGTCTTCTGCGATTTGAGGGGGCCATTCCTGCTGATGATTTGCAGCTAATATCAAAAACTATAGAGGAAGGTTGTGAGAAGGTAGACATCAGTGAATGGTAAATATCTTCTTGATACAAATATAATTATTTCTCTCTTTGCAAAAGACTCGCAAATTCATGACCGCATTGCAAGGGCCGAAGAAGCGTTTGTTCCGTGTATTGCTATTGGAGAGCTATATTTTGGGGCATACAAATCGCTAAAACGTGAAGAAAATCTTACACGTATAGATGAATTTGCTCTCAACAATACTGTGCTTCCTTGCGACACAGACATAGCCAAGAAATATGGAGATATAAAAGCTCGAAACGGGGCCAGGTCTTGAAATATCACATTTTGTCCGCACCGGCAGATAACCGATTGCTTGAGGTTCAATATGAAAAGATTTTCCCCATCACTGACTCCGATCTGATATAATATAGTTGTAGCAACTGAAAGGAGGTTAAAACAATGGCAACAGGAAAAACTGAACGAATAGAGATAGACCTTCCAGAAGATATAATATTTGTAATGAAGGGATTAGAGAAACCAGAGGAGATAAAAAAGAAGTTAAAAATAGCGCTCGCTATCCTTTTGTTTCAAGAGAGGTCTATATCTCTTGGGAAAGCAACGGAGTTAGCAGGGATGAGCAGGGTAAGGTTTATGGAAGTCCTAAAGGAACATGGCATACCCACCTATGAATGTGGTGAGAAGGATTTTGAAAAAGACCAACGAATGATAGCTAAATATCGTGAGGCGCTTCAAAAATGAAAGTTTTTCGGGCTGCAGCCGACAGCAGTTGTCTTATTGCACTGGCACAAATAGGTCTGTTTAAATTACTGAAAGAGTTATTTTCAGAGGTGTGCATTCCCGATGCTGTATACGATGAAGTCGTTATCAGGGGGAAAGGGGAAGCAGGTTCTGAGGAAACAGGATCTGCTGTCAAAGATGGGTGGATAATAAAGAAAATTGTTAATGATGAAGTGGCTGTTAACGCTTTGACAACAATTTTAGGCAAAGGGGAAGCTGAGGTCATTATCCTTTGTAAAGAATTAGATCTCGATTGCGCCTTAATAGATGAAAGAGCTGCAAGGGATATGGCAGGACTGATGAATGTTAATACCATGGGGGTTTTAGGGGTTATAGATTTAGCAATTCAGAAAGGAATTCCTATCGATAAAAAGAAGGTTATTGGCCACCTGAAAGATTTGGGCTTCAGAATAAGCGATAAACTTTTCAAAAAGATTTTTCCTGATTCAGAATAAATTTTCTGCCCGCACCGACAGATAACACTGGCCAAAAGATTGAATCCAAATGCTATCACATTTCTTTTGGCCTTGAACGTTAAACGCTCAGCGCAGGCAAGGAAGAAAATATATGATGAAAAATAGAAACTTCCCACTAATTATTTTTACAGCACGTCCGGTTCTGTTAGGGGCACTAAATAATTCAGAGAGGAGGCCATAAAAGATGTCTATTCGACGAAAAAATATTGTTATCTTAATATTCACTATGATATTCGCTATATCCTGTGGACCTCAAATAAAGGCGACCAAACCTTATTCTCCTGAAGTCAAGCTTGATGTCCCCTTTGAACCCAATCTGGGCAATACCTGTTTTTCCTCTTCCTTTGCAATGGTGATGAGATACTGGGGAAAGAATGCTAATGTTCATGATGTCCTTAAAGTCGTTGGACTTCCTCCCTTCAGAGTGGGATATGAGCATCCAGAACTTATGCATTGGATGGAAAAACATTATGGATTGAAATTAAGGTATTTACCTTATTCTAAAATCGAAGATATCAAATTGTTTATCAATGAAGGATATCCAGTCGTCGTCCATCAGACTTTCAGCTTAAACGAAAAAACAGGACACAATAGGGTCGTCATAGGGTATAGTGATAAACGAAATGTTTTTATTACCAATGATCCGTCAAATCTTGGACCTAATTATGAGATTCCTTACGATACCTTTAAGAAACTCTGGAGCGATATTACACTTTATGAAAGCGGCCCTCATAATAAAGCTTACCTGGTTATACCAATAGAGAAGAAGCCTTGAAAACGAGAAAACGAGAGGGTTCTATTTTTGAATAAAATACGAAGGATACGAAGGATAGGAGACGATTCTATTTTAATATACAACGGACGGCTAACATGGCGGAAAAGACCAACATCCAAACCCTCTGGGTTTCTTTTCCGCCAAGAACGTTATATACTCAGTGCGGATAGAGAGAAATAATTAAAAGCCCCCACTTTAGGAGGATGACATGAAGATTGTGTTAAAGAGGGAAGAAAGATCATTAAGATCAAAAATCCTATTCATAAAGATTATCTTTATCCTTTTTAGTCTGGTCGTTATATGGCAGCAGTCAGCAAGTTGGGTAGATGCTGGTGACATCGAGACGGAATGTCAGCTTTACAAAGAGAGGGCTGGTTCAAACCTCAAGAAGATTGACATCAATAAAGCAACTGAGGAACAACTGGTAGCTCTCCCCGGCATAGGAATAAAGACGGCAAGGGCAATTGTAGCTTATAGGGAAGCCATTGGAGGTTATAAGAGCTTAGAGCAGCTAAGACTTGTAAGAGGTGTGGGGGATAAGGTTTATGGTTGTTTAAAGGACATTGTGACTGTAGTAGAATCCCATTAGTTGAATATAGGGTAGGGTCAAGAGAGGAGGATTAAACCTTCAAAAAAAGTAGTTAGTAAAGACTATCCGCAACAGACAGATGACAGAGTGCTTGAGGTTAACACCCCAAGGCTTCGCCTTTCTCAAGCACTCAAAACGTTGACCAAAATGACGCTTCGCTCGTCCCGAAGGATCGGGACGCATTTTGGTCAACGGTTGGCGGGCGAGCGGCACGAAGTGATGAACAGAATGTGAATCAAGGCTTCAGCCGAAAATCAGCCGAAGGAATTTCTGACAACCGCAGGTGCTTAGCGAAGCGTCACTTCGGCCAACAGGCGAGTGAACGGCTGAAGCCAAAATGCCCTAAGGGGCACTTCGCTCACCCGCCAGCCGTTAGCCGCTCATTGCGGGCAATAATAGGCAGAGAGGCTATAATATAAAAGTGGAGTGTATATGAAAAAACCACAGCTTTACATAGAAACATCCGTCTGGAATTTTTATTTTGCAGATGATGCGCCAGAAAAGAGAGAAATAACCCTGAGATTTTTTGACAAAGTTAAACAGGATGAATATGAGATATTTATATCGGACGCTGTTATTGCGGAAATAGGGAGGGCTAATGATGAAAAGAGGCAACTTCTATTGAATATCACCAAAGAATATAATCCTAAAAGGATGATCATTAATGAGGAGGTTATAGAACCTGAGCCAAAAATATATTACAGAGGGGGTCTTTCAGGCAAACAAGGTGGAAGACGCCATACACGCAGCCGTTGCAACAGTTTATGAGATGGATGCGCTTATCAGTTGGAATTTAAAACATCTATCAAATTTTAGAAAAATGGAGATGATAAACGGAATCAATATGAAGCAGGGCTATTTCAAAAGGCTGGAACTGATTACCCCTATGGAGGTGTGTGATGAGGAGATATGATAAGTCTTTAATCGAAGTGTGGGAATGGAAGGAGAACGTTTACAATGATACTAAGGACTTAACGCCAGAGCAGTATATCAATAAGATCAAAGAGGATTCAGATAGGATACTTTCGGATGCTCTCATTGAATTATCACCTGTTTCCAAAAAGAAAGGACATCAGAAAGCTGCTTAAAATTATTGCCAACAAATTCCGATAACATGGCGGAAAAGACTAACGTCCAAACCTTAAGGGCTTCTTTTCCGCCGCAGACGTTATGTGATAATGGGGTGCGTGTGGACATACAACAAATGAGAGGATATAGATGTTTGACCGCATTTTGAAAGAGATGCAAGATAAAATACGCAGGCGGGAATACAT
>JAGXSW010000081.1 GCA_018333715.1 Syntrophaceae bacterium
AAATTCCCTCCCCCTTGATGGGGGAGGGTGAGGGTGGGGGTGATTCATGCAATTTTTTCACAGCTTCAGGGGATTAAGGGGAGGGTGACAGAATTTCCCATGTTTCCCCCTCACCCCCTACCCTCTCCTGCAAGTGGAGAGGGAGATTCAGGATATTTTCTCCCAATGCTTTACAAACTTCTTGCAGACGCTGTTGTTTTGATCCATTTTTTATGGATCGTCTTTCTATTTCTTGGAGCCATCTGGGGGAAAAAGAGCCGGGCGGTAAAGACATTCCACCTCGCCGGTCTTGCTTTCGCCTTTATCATTCAGATATTCGACTGGCATTGCCCTCTCACCCATCTCGAATTCTGGCTGAGAGGTAAGCATAACCCCGATCTCGCCTATACCGGGTCATTCATCATCCATTATGTGGAGAAGATTATTTATATAGAGATTTCCTTTACGATCATCCTTATCACCACCCTCCTCCTTGGCGGGTTGAACGTCTGGATTTATCTCAGAAAATAGGTGAAAATAGGTTCCATCCATTAAAAACAGGATAAAGTGAGGGATAAGTGATGAAACAGAAGAATCAGATGATGCTTGAACGATTTCAGAAATTAGTCGAAATTCCCGGCGGAAGCGGATTTGAAGAGAAAGTGATCGAGTTTGTTTCCGCGGAACTGAAAAAGAATCTTTCCGATGTATCCATCGATCCCATGGGAAATGTGATCGGGAAGATCGGAAAAGGAAGAAGATCTGTGATGGTCTGTGTCCACACGGATGAGATGTGTCTGCTTGTCAAATATATAGATCCAAGGGGTTACATCTTCTTCGACATCAATGGAATGTTCGATGAAAGGGTTCTGCTCAGCACAAAGGTCGATATTTGTTCGGAGAAAGGGATTTATACCGGTGTGGTTGGTGTAAAAAATCGCCATCTGATGACTGCAGAAGACCTGAAACGTCCGATCTCTGTCTCAGAGCTCTGGATCGATGTAGGAGCGGAGAGTGCAGAGGAGGTCAGAGAATGGGGGATCGAGATCGGGGACCCCATTGTCTACCATCCGCATTTTCAATCCGTCGGGAAGGACACGATCATCAGCAAATCGATTGACAACCGGGCAGGCTGTGCCATTCTCATTGATCTGGCAGAAAGAATGAAAAAGGAGAGGATCGATTATCAATTATTCCTGGTGGCTGCGGTTCAAGAGGAGGTGGGTTCCAGGGGAGCCAAGGTTGCGGCCCAGGCTCTTGAGCCGGATATGGCAATCGTGGTCGATACTGTTCCTGCGGCTGATCCGATCACCCCTCCTCAACTGGCCACGGATGAGTGCGGAAAAGGACCGGTCATCCGTTCCATGGATGTCAATGCCATGGGACAGGGAACGATCTATTCGAAGAAGATCAGACAGCGACTCATTTCGACCGCCGTAAAGAACAAAATCCCTCACCAGAAGGATATCTTTCGGACATGGACCGATGCCTCCACCATCCACACCTCAGGAAAAGGGATTCCCTGTGGCGGGGTTTACATCCCCCGGCGATACAGCCATTCGCCGGCGGAGTTAATCAAATGGTCCGATGTGGAGAGGACAGCAGATCTCCTCCACATCTTCTTAAAGGGCCTCCGTTCATCAGAGATCGACGATTTGATCCAGAAGGTTTGAATTTACTCTCATCTTTTTAAAAATCAAATGAGACATTGACTCCTTCCATAATGCTTTTCCTGATCAGAGGTTTAAACCATGAAACTCAATTATTACCCCGAGACCGATTCACTTTATATCGATCTATCTGAGAAAACAAGTATGGAGAGCAAAGAGGTCTCTGAAGGTATAGTCTTTGATTATGACGCCGAAGGTAACTTGGTAGGCATCGACATCGACAATGCCAGCAAAAAAGTCCATCTCAAAGAACTGATTCTCAACAGGCTTCTATCTAACGTTCATACAGTAGCAGCCTAACACGATCCTTCCGCACTGACAGTAAGAAAAGGAAGATGGGGTCAGACTTGACTATTTAGATTTGTAAGGAGAACCTATCACTTATAATGCCTCCGGTGTCAATAGGGAAAAGAAATCCAAGACGAAAAAGTAACTGATTTTCGTTCTAAGAGGAAAAGACATTCTTGCCTGTTGGCAGCCGTTCCAACTTGCTTTCTGATCGGGTGCAAGAGCGGGAAAGGAAAAGACATGAAAACCAGACGAAAAAGTCAAAAGGGTCTTGCAATATAACATAAGGAATGCTGGTAGGGACGTGGGGGGGCCTATAAGATTATAAGTTGGCATGACGGTCAGGATTTGATAGAGTGTTTTCATGCTCCGGAAGGCAAGGTTCGATTATCCTGGTGAAGTCCACCACCTAATCGTCCGAGGGATCGAGCGGAAACGGATCCTTTAGGACTTTACCTGTACTTGACCTTTTTATGGTTGCTAATCAGGTGGCGGTTTATGAGGCCCGAGGCGCAGTGACCAAACTCTGACATGTAGCCAAGGATCGGAATGGACAGTCCCTTCAGCGCAGACCTGAGACAAGAAACGAGACCCCGCGGCAATGCAATGCAGCGCATGCTGAAGACAGCGCGCGGAGCAATCGCCGGGTTTCTATCGCCCGGGCCAGGGCCGCTACGTGTGGAACACAGCCTCGTCGCTCCGCGTGTACTGTTGTTGACTTCCACGCTGGGCTCTGGTCATCTGCGCGCCGCGCAGGCTGTCGAGGCAGCGCTGCTGGAACGGTCGCCAAATCCGACCGTGCAGACCATCGATTTTTGGTCTTTGATGGACGCAGGCGTCGCGCAAACCATACGGCAAACCTATCTGCTGCTGGCGCAGGAGCGCCCCGAACTTTACGACCGAATATATCATCTCGATCAACACGCCTGGCGCAACCTCTTGGAGAACAATGAGACGCCCCTGTCCGCTCTAGCCGAGGGCCTGGAGCTGGTTGCAACTATCGTCGCAGACGCAAACGCCGCACGGCTGAAGGCGAGCGGCGGCCACTATGCGCTGGACTGGGCGCTGTTTCGCTTGCTTTTCGCTGTGCTTCCCAAGCGTTCGCACAGGAGTTCGGGAAATGCCCTGCTGGGAAAGCTCGCACCGATCCTGATCAAGTGGGGTTGGGCGCGGTTGGCCAGACGGTTGGAAGCGCGCCTGCGGGCCTTCGGGCCCGATGTGGTCATCGCCACGCAGGTGCATCCGGCGGCCCTGCTCTCCTTCGTGAAGAAACGCCGCAGGTTGAACACGCCGTTGATTGGCGTATTGACCGATTTCGGCGTGCACGACTTCTGGATTCAACCGGAAATCGACTGCTATTGCGTCGCTCATGACTCGATCGTCGGTTTGCCGGGCGTTGCCATCGGACGCTCGCGGGTGTCTGTGACCGGCATTCCTCTGATGCCAGGCTTCCGAAATCCGCCAAATGTCCAGCAAGCTCGGTTGCAGCTCGGACTCAGCCCAAACGCCCCGATCGTGCTCGTGTTGGGCGGTGGTCTGGGCCTGGGCGTTGATGCAGTCGCCGCACGTCTGCTTGCATGTGCGGCTCGCGTGCAAGTGCTCGTGTTAGCAGGTCGCAATGCGTCCGTGCATAGGTCGCTCGCTCCGCTCGTTGCTCGGTATCCGGGACAACTCAGCGTTTTGGATTGGACCGAGCAGGCGGAAATCTTCATTAGTGCAGCCGATATCGTGGTCGGCAAACCCGGCGGACTGACAATGGCCGAGGCGCTGGCATGCGGCCGGCCGCTGTTGGCAACA
>JAGXSW010000082.1 GCA_018333715.1 Syntrophaceae bacterium
GAACCGTGGCAGAGGCGGACGCAACCTTTGCAATCGAATCCCTGACTCTTGCCATGGCCTCTGACCCGCCGATAAGTCCATAAGGGGCTGAAGCCCTTCCCATCAGGGGAGCCTTCGTGATCATCCGGAGGCGGAGTTTGTCGAGGGTTCGGCTGATGGCAGAAAGGAGCTCCTCATCTGTAAAGGGTTTGACAAGGTATTCTTCAGCTCCCTTCTTCACTGCCTCCACCGCTCCCTCCACGGTGGGGTAGCCGGTAATCATCATCACCTCGGTCTTTTTAAAGTTTTCCCGGACATGCCTGATTAAATCAAGACCGCTGACCCCAGGCATTTTGAAGTCCGTGACGACCAGGTCAATGGGTGTCACGTCAAGTATTTTTATGGCTTCGGCTGCATGAGAGGCAATGAAAGTCTGGTATCCCTGGGATGTCAGATTTCTCTGAAGCACCTCCAATGTATTTGGGGTGTCATCAACGATTAGAATCCGTTCTTTCCTGACTGAATCTGCCATTTATTGACCCACTTCAACCTCTTGCGAACCCGTAACGGGTAATTGAATCTCGAATCTTGAACCTTGATTGAGTTTACTCTCAATTTTGATGGAACCTCCGTGCGATGTCACAATTCCATGAACAACAGGCAGTCCCAACCCGGTTCCCTGGCCAACGTCTTTCGTCGTAAAAAATGGAGTGAATATCTGCTTCATGACCTCTTCGTCCATGCCGATGCCCGTATCTTCAACGATGAGCGAGATGTGTTCTTTGCCGGCAAGAGTCCGTATGGTCAATCTGCCGCCTGTCTCCATTGCCTGGAAAGCATTGATGATCAGATTGATAATCACTTGATTCAACTGTGCCGGATCGGCCGGGATCTCCGGCAGGTCGGGAGAAAGTGAACGGAGAAGTTCAATGCCCTCATTGGCGCACCGGGATTCAAAAAAATGGATCCCCTCTTCAACCAACCGATTCAAATTTACATTGGTCTTTCTTGGAGGCAATTTTCGGGCAAAGATCAGGAGCTTCTTGACGACTGCCCGTGCATTCAAAGAAGCCGTCAAGACCTTTTCGATGTCCCATTCCGCCTGTTTGGGTAGTCCCGGGCATTTTTTTGCAAGTTGGGCAAACCCCAGGATATTCCCAAGAGGCTCATTCAGTTCATGGGCTACACCTGCAGAAAGTTGTCCGATAGTGGCCAATCGCTCAGCATGTCGAAGCTGCTCCTGGAGCTCCAATTTTTCCTGCTCAGCCTGTCTCCGCACGACAATAATTGCCACCTCTTTTGCAACCGTATCCAGAAGATTTCGTTCCTCTCTCATAAAAGGGCCTTCATCGAGTTCCGGTCTCTCCTCACCATAGAAGATCTCAACTTGTCCCCGTGCTTCTTCATTGACAACGATATCCGCAGCCTGCCTCCATCTTCCCTCTTGGAAGTGAGGGGTTGAATACGAATGACCGTCCATGACGATCCGGGCACAGGCGATCTCAGGGTATAGCCAGGCAGAAGGGAGTAGTTCGACAATACCACGCAAAATTCCTTCCAGCGTTATTCCGGGCCGGGAAACCAGACGAGCGATACCGTAAAGGCACGTCAGTTCCTTGACGCGTTCGCGCAAATCGATCTGGGCATCCCGGTGTGCTGCGGCAATTTCAAGACTCCGGGCGAGGCCTTCATAGAGTTCTATCTTATCCTTTTTAAAGTAGTTGATGGCTTTGCTTTTCAACTGCAACAATCCGATACTTTTCTGATTGACGGAGAGAGGGATCAGGATAAGGGAGGGGTGATGACCGCTGATTTTGAACTCTCGATCATGCGAATTTTTAAAGGTTTTCAACCGAAGGGAAAATGGTTTTTTCGAATGGCCTGTCAAGAAACTTCCATTTTCTGTTAACAGAGGAGAAGGTTCAACCTGACCCCGGATGATGTTGTTGCAAAGACAGATTAGGTCCGGATCATCCTCCGGCCCAGGGATGATCTCTCCGTCCTCATTTTGTGCGGATGATCTGATTCCAAAAAGGAAGGGGTTGGGGGGATGGCGCTTCACCACGCTACGGAAGTATTTACCATGGTCCTTCAGCCACAGCTCAACCTCATCGGCCCCTGAAAAGTCGAGTATCATTCGAGAAACTTCCCGTTGGAAATCAGGCCTAAGAAACCCCTGGTTGGCAAGAAGTAGTATTTGATGGGATAGTGTTTGAAATTCTTTAGCCAACTTATGGAAGGAAACATTTCTATGGAGGTGTTTTGACCGATTCATCCTGATTGCCTTCTAAAGAGCAAATAATATTGCCGTATTTATCCCACAACTGGAGAGATGGCTCATTCATTCAACAGACAGGATAATTTTATCTTAAATTTCAGACAAAAGAAAGGAGGAGCCCAAATCCCGATATAGAAAAAATAGACGTAGCCAACCATGAGGATTTAGAGAGATTTTTTTAAAGGAAGAATTCCTGATTCTTCAAATCGTCTCTTTATCCCGTATCACTAAAGAACGCCCCAACAGGGCATGGCCCTTTTTCAGCTTTTGAGGAAACTACCCCCTTGACCTTTCTCTTTCCGCTATATTCGTCTCTGTTTTTCACCCATCTGGACATAAACTTAACTCGAAAGATTTCCCTCGAATCTTTCTAAACAATTCCAATTTCTCCAGGTCAATCATTAACTTCAAAACCATCTGTCCCGCGTGTTTCACAATCCGCCCCGCCACCTGCACCATCTTCCAACGAAACGTAGTAATGGTATGCTTCATCCATGATTCTGGACAAGAAAGCCGTTTGAACCCAACAAAGAGATTGTAAGCAATGATCCCAATCCTGAAAAAAACAGCATTGGCATGGGTCTGCCCACAGGGCATCCGCTCCATCCCAAAACCAATCTTTATCTCCTTATTAAAGTTTTCTGCCTGTCCCCTCTGGTTATGCCACTTCAACACTGCTGCCGTATCCTTCTGTTCCTCTAACCAATTCGTCGCCACTGCATGATAAAAATAGGGAGCCCCTTTGACCTCAAAAAGCTCCCCCTGTCTCCGGATCTCTCGCTTTACCACCAAACGAAAAGCCTTCTTCGTTTCATTCATGCAATGCACTGTCTCCGCCAACTCATACCCACACCCCCTCACCGGTTCCTTCCATTCCCCTTCCTTTATCAAACCAATCAATGCCTTCACCGCTTTGTCCTGATCCGCTGTAACCCCATACTTCACTCCATCCTCCTCTAACTGATTGAAAAGACCCGCTTGATACGAGGCGCTGTCCGCTCGATAGTTCCCTATTCGCTTCCCTACCGGCATCCGCTTCTTGCACTGAAGGTAAAACTCCTTCTGCC
>JAGXSW010000083.1 GCA_018333715.1 Syntrophaceae bacterium
ATATTGAAATAAAAAAAGAAATTCCCTCCCCCTTGATGGGGGAGGGTGAGGGTGGGGGTGATTCATGCAATTTTTTTACAGCTTCAGGGGATGGAGGGGAGGGTGAATAACGTGGAAGAGCGATGAAAAGAAACTCCTTTGTCTATTCAATGACCAAACGGATTGCTCAATTAGTCTTTTCCTTTTTCTACAAAATCGAGATAGAGGGGAATGGGTCCCTTGGAGATCAAGGTCCTGTCATTATTCTTCCGAAGCATCAGTACTGGATGGATATCCCACTGGTGGGCATTGTTTTTCATCCGCAGCTCTATTTCGTCGCCAAGAAAGAACTCTTCCGACATCCCCTGCTCCGGCATTATATGTTCCTTGGAGGGGCGATTCCGGTAGATCGTGAGAAATCGATCCGGACACTGGACTCTTTCAAAAAGCTCGTCACGTTGCTGAAAACTAATGAGAAGATCGTCATCTTTCCGGAAGGCGCCTACTTTAGAGACATCGTGGGCGCAGGCAAAAGCCGGCTTCTTCAAATGATCCTGAAATATCAGGAAGAATTGAAACAGAAAATCCCTTTTATCCCGGTTGGGATCTGCTACAGAGAGAGAAAGATGTGGAGGAGGCGAGTGGAGATTTCGATCGGCTCCCCCCTCTTTGCAGAGAGAGAATCAGATGCGATCGCTCTTACCGAAAGAGCCATGGAGGAGATCAGCCGTCTCTGTGGCTTGCCACGCTACCATGAAAAATTCGAAATTCGAAATCCGAAACTCGAAACAAATTCGAATAACAAAAATTCAAAATTCAAAACAACATCATCAGAAAATGTTTCGGGCATTTGATATTCGAATTTTGGATTTGTTTCGAATTTCGAGATTAGGATTTCGGATTTAATTTTTGAAAAAGGAGGATATATGCCAAGACGGGAAAAGGACCGGGTATTAGCGAGAAGAAGAAAACGGGAGAAGGAAAGAAAAAAACTCCGCGCAAAAGGGCTTCTGGCCTCCTCCACACCAAAGGAGATGGTGAAAGAGGCGGGAAAGAAGAAGGCTGAAAAAGCTGCATCCAAGGAGCCCCCTAAGGTTACGGGCGAACCCTCAACAGGGACATAGCGCAAAAGTAGTCGAATAGTCGCATAGTCGTATAGTCAGTTTGTCTGTTTTTTTAATCGACTAAAAGACGATACGACAATGAGACGATTAGACGATTTTTTTATTTGGATTTCATGGGGATGAAATACCAGGTTCCCTTCTTCATCTGCTTGATCTCCCGAATGAGCTGATTGAAGTCCTCTTTCCGATTGACAAAATCGATCTCACTCGTATCGACCACCAGCAGAGGACTCTGGTCATAGTGGAAGAAGTAGTAGTTGTAGGCTTCCGTCAATGTTTTGAGGTATTCTAAATCCACATCTTTCTCATAGGCGATATTTCTCGATTTGATCCGGTGATGCAGAACTTCAGGCTTTGCCTGAAGAAAGATCACCAGGTCCGGGGTGGGGATCTGTCCATTGAGAAGGCTATAGATCTGATCATAGAGGGCTAATTCATGGTCGTCCAGATTCATGGAGGAAAAAATCCGGTCCTTGGCGAAGAGATAGTCACTCAGGGTGACCTGATTAAAAAGGTCGAACTGGGCAATCTCCCTCTGCTGCTGGAAACGGTTGAGCAAGAAGAAGATCTGGGTCTGAAAGGCATACTTTTTCCTATCCCGATAGAACTGGGAAAGAAAAGGATTCTCTTCCGGTTTCTCCAGGATCAATCGCGCATTAAACTCTTTTGCCAGAAGTCTGGTCAGGCTCGTTTTGCCTACGCCGATCGGCCCTTCGATCACGATATACTGAAACATCATCCCTCACCATCATCCTCCCATCCCCCCTTCGGTAAAAAGGGGAGAAGAGGAAAATCTGTGTCATCAAGGGAGCGTGAAGTAGTTCTTTAGAGCTCTCCCATTTAATCCTTGACAGACCCCCATTTCAGTTTTATGTTTCTTCATATTTACCACAACTCTTTATATCTTTGCTACAAAAATCTTTACCCCGTTAGAAATAGTGCCCCGTCCCGACCCTTCGGGATCGCAACCACTGTAATTTCTAACGGGGTAAACCCCTTGAGGAGGAGAGACAATGCTGAGGAATAAACAGATCGGTTTTGTGGGGTCGGGCAATATGGGAGAAGCCCTGATCCACGGGCTCCTTCATGGCCATCTCTGTCGGCCGGAGCAGATCCTGTGCTCGGATGTCAGACCCGAAAGGCTGAAGGCGATCCGGGAAAAATACGGGGCGAGGGGAACCTCTCACAACTCGGAAGTGGTGAAACAATCCGATATCGTGATTCTTGCCGTGAAACCTCAGATTATGAAGCAAGTGATAGAAGAGGTGGCCAAGCATCTTGACCTCACGAAACTGATCATCTCCATTGCGGCCGGGGTTCCGCTCGATGCGATCGAATCCTGCGCCAGGAAAGAACTGAAACTGATCCGGGTCATGTCCAACATCTGTGTCTCCGTCCGGGAGGGGGTTTCAGCCATTGCCGGAGGAAGGCATGCCTCGAAAGAGGACTTGATGATGGCGAAGACGATCTTCGATTCCGTGGGAAAATCGATCCTCATCGAAGAATACCTTCTCGATGCAGTGACCGGTTTGAGCGGGAGCGGACCTGCCTACATCTTCCTGATCATCGATGCCCTGGCGGATGCAGGGGTCAAGGTGGGGCTATCAAGAGATGATGCATTGATTATGGCTTCTCAAACCGTTCTGGGCGCGGCGAAGATGTTGATCGAGACAGGCGAGCATCCGGGAAAACTAAAAGATATGGTTACGTCACCGGGGGGAACAGCCATTGCAGGTCTCCATACCCTGGAGCAGGGCGGGTTGAGGACGACCCTGATCAATGCGGTCGAGGTGGCGACCGAGCGGTCAAAGGCCCTCGGCGAGATGATGAAGAACAACCTGGCCAATGAGAAACCCTGATTCCAAGAGTGTTAAGGTTGAGGTTAAGGTTAAGAAACCCGTAACCCTTTAACCCCAGTCATTCATTTATGCAGGAGGAGAGAAATGGCGAAACCGGAGATTGAATTCATTGATGTCGATACTGAGTATGAATGGAGACCCGTGGAAGGAGATACCCTCGGGATCAAGGAGAAAATTCTCAGCCTGGACCCTGAGACGAAATCCTATTCTCGTCTGTTAAAATTCCCACCGGGCATCAGAACGCCTCAGACCCTGGTGCATGATTTCTGGGAGGAGGTTTACATCGTCGAAGGCGAGTTGATCGACCTTGCCAAGAAGAAGACCTTTTGCAAGGGATTTTATGCCTGCCGGCCTCCGGGAATGAAACATGGTCCCTATGA
>JAGXSW010000084.1 GCA_018333715.1 Syntrophaceae bacterium
CAATCCGCAATCCGCATTCCGCAATTTTAAAAATATCCCGGATCCGTATATCGGCCAAATACCTCCCGCCACACATCGCAGATCTCCTGGATCGTTGCATATTCCCTGACCGCATGGATGATGTGGGGCATGAGGTTGCCGCCATTTTGAGAAGCTTTCCGGATCTCTCCGAGGCATTCCTTCACCTTTGCATTGTTCCGCGTTCGCTTCACTTCCTGCAGCCTTTTAAGCTGCCTCTCTTCGATTTCAGGCCTCATCCTCCAGATGGTAATGGGTGCGTGGTCGGTCACATATTTGTTGACCCCGACGGTCGCCTTCTCATTGGCATCGATCTGTTTCTGATATTTGTAAGCGGCCTCCGCAATCTCCATCTGCGGATAGCCCCTCTCGATGGCTTTCACCATTCCTCCCATCTCATCGATCTTCCGAATGTAGTCCCATGCCTTTTCCTCCATCTCATTGGTCAGAGATTCCACAAAATAAGAGCCTGCAAGCGGGTCGATGGTGTTGGCGACCCCTGTCTCTTCAGCAAGGATCTGCTGGGTCCGTAAGGCAATGGTCACCGCTTCCTCGGTTGGGATGGCGTATGTTTCATCCAGAGAATTGGTGTGGAGGGAATTGGTTCCTCCCAGCACTGCGGCCAGAGCCTCGTAAGCCGTGCGAACCACATTGTTAAAAGGTTGCTGGGCGGTTAAAGAACAGCCTGCGGTCTGGGTATGAAACCGGAGCATCCAGGAACGGGGTTTCTTCGCCATAAAACGCTCCTTCATGACCTTGGCCCAGATCCTTCTGGCAGCCCGGTATTTTGCAATCTCCTCAAAGAAGTCGATATGGGAGTCGAAAAAGAAGGAGAGCCTCGGAGAAAAATCATCCACATCGAGACCTCTCTCCATGGCGGCTTCGACATAGGCGATCCCATCAGCGAGGGTGAATGCGAGCTCCTGAACTGCCGTAGACCCTGCCTCACGGATGTGATAGCCGCTGATGCTGATCGTATTCCATCGGGGAACTTCTTTGGTGCAATATTCGATGGAGTCCACGATAATCCGAAGAGAAGGTCTTGGGGGAAGCATGAAGGTCTTCTGGGCGATGAATTCCTTCAGCATATCGTTCTGGATCGTTCCCCCGATCTCCTTTTTGCTCACGCCCTGTTTCTCCGCCATCACAATATACATCGCCAGCAGAATCGAAGCGGGCGGATTGATCGTCATGGAGGTGGTGACTTTGTCGAGAGGGATGCCTTCGAAGAGAATTTCCATATCCTTCAAGGTATCGACGGCAACGCCGCATTTTCCGATTTCACCTCTTGCATTTGGAGAATCACTGTCATAGCCCATCAGGGTGGGGTAGTGGAAGGCGATAGAGAGACCGGTCTCACCGTGATTGAGCAGATAATGAAAACGCTGGTTGGTCTCTTCCGGACCTCCCAGGCCGGAGAACATTCGCATTGTCCAGAGGCGGCCCCGGTACATGGAAGGCTGAACTCCGCGGGTGAATGGATAGACGCCTGGGAATCCAATGTCTCTGGAGTGATCAATGCCTTTTATGTCTTCGGGGGTATAGAGGCCTTTGATCTCAAGGTCTGAAATCGTGGTGAAGCGGGGCAGACGTTCGGGGGTTTCGGAGAGCATTTTTGATAAATCATCGACCCACCTTTTCTTTTCCTCTCCGACCTTTTTGAGTTGATCCTCTTTGAACATCCGGAATCCCTCCTTTTCAAAAGATCAATTAGCAATGGAAAGTTAGCAGTGCAAAATTAGCATTCTAAAGCATTTTCTGATTGCTAACTTTTTAATGCTAAATTTACATTTTGCAATGAGGTTTAAATTTCAATTCCCTTACGGGCCGTGATGCCTTTATTGGAGTAATGCTTTCGATCCATCATCTCTGTCACCAGATCAGCCTTCTCTATAATCTCTGGTCTTGCATTTCTTCCGGTAAGGATAAGTTCCACTGTTGCCGGTTTGGAATCTATTAATTGAAGGAGTTCGGATAGAGGAATCAGACCGTAATCCACAGCGAGGTTGATCTCATCTAATATCACAATGTCAAATTCTTTATTCTCAATAGCTGTTTTGGCTAAGGAAAAACCTTCCAGGGCCAGTTGAATATCGATCGCATCAGGGTTAGCTTCAGAAATGAATACTTTACGACCAGAGGGCTTGATCGTCAGATAGGGAGAAAGTTTCCGAGCTGATTCCAGTTCTCCATAATCTCGCTCCCCCTTCATAAACTGGACGATCAACACCTTCAGCCCATGCCCCACTGCCCGGAGGGCAAGCCCTAAGGCAGCTGTGGTTTTTCCTTTGCCGTTTCCCGTATAGACCTGAATGAGACCTTTTTCCATAGAAAAACTCAATGCAAAATGGTCACCCCCTCCCTCACCCTCCCCCCTCGAGGGGGAGGGAAGGGGTGGGGGGGTCAACAGACTTCACGGAGCTGGGCGATGATCTGTTCGGTCTTAAAGTGTCTCAGAGTGATTGCGCTTGAAGGGCAGGTGGCGTTGCAGGCCCCGCAGCCCTTACAGAGCGCTTCGTTGACCGTCATCACCTTTCGGTAGGGATCGATTTTTAATGCCCGGTATTCACAGACCTGCTCACAGAGTCCGCATCCTGCGCACATGAGCACATCGACATAAGCGGTGATCGGTTCGATCCTCACCCTGCCTGCAAACAGGGGGATGGTCGCCCGTGAGGCCGTTCCGTGTGCCTGGGAGAGGGTATCCGAGATGTCCTTGGGGCCCTGACAGGTTCCGGCGAGAAATATCCCATCGGTGGCTGTATCGAGCGGTCTCAGTTTCGGATGGGCCTCAAGATAGAAACGATCCGGCGACAGGGAAAGCTTGAGAAGGCTTCTCAGACTGCCGGCATCTTTCCTCTGTGTGAGGCCTGTTGCGAGGACAACCAGATCGGCCTCTTCTTCATAAGGTTCACCGAGGAGTTCGTCGTCCGCCTTGACGACCAACTTTCCATTCCTTTGATAGATTTCAGAGGGGACTCCTTTGCGGTAAAAGACGCCTTTTTTCTGAACTGTTTCATAGAACTGCTCATACCCTTTGCCGAAGGCCCTGACATCGATATAGCAGATTGTCACACGGGCATCGGGGATTCTATCCTTGACGAGGTGCGCCTGTTTTGCCGTGAACATACAACAAATCCTTGAACAATATTCGTTATTGACCGTCTTATCCCTTGAGCCGACACACTGGATGAAGACGATGTTTTTGGGCTCTTTCCCGTTGAATTGGAGTTTTCCCTGGGTGGGGCCGTCCGGGGAGATCAACCTCTCAAACTCGAGGCCGGTGATCACATTTTTGTAGACGCCATATCCCAATTCCGGTTTCAGTCTGGGATCGAAGGGGTCATAGCCTGTGGCCACGATGATTGTTCCCACTTTGGCCTCGAATTCCATTCCCACCTCTTCAAACTGGACCGCGCCCTCCGGGCAGACCTCCCGACATTTCCCGCACTCTCCCTTCTGGAGATAGAGACAGTTTTTTGAATCGATCGTATAACAGCGGGGGACGGCATCGGGGAAGGGGAGGTAGATTGCCGGTCTCTCATCCAACCCCATATTGACTTCATTCGGAACCCTGACCGGGCAGGCGTCCTCGCATTTTTTACAGCAGGTGCATTTCTCCGGATTCACATACCGGGGATCGTGTCTGATTCTCACCTTGAAATTGCCTACAAAACCTTCGACCCCTTCGACCTCGCTCTGGGTGAGGAGGTGGATCAACGGATGATTGTTTATCTCTTTTAGTTTGGGGAGCAGTGTGGCGGAGGTCTCCTCGAGATTTGGAAAGGTTCGATCGAGCTGGGCCAGATGTCCTCCAGGAGAAGGAGATTTCTCCACCAGATAGACTTCAAAACCGGAATTGGCAATGTCAAGGCTTGCCTGAATTCCTGCGATCCCTCCGCCAATGACCAGAACTGAAGGAGTGACTCCGACTTCATTTTCCTCCAAGGGCTCATGGAGTGAGACTTTTGCCACGGCGGAGGCGATCAGATCCATGGCCTTCTCCGTTCCCTGTTCCTTATTCGGATGGACCCAACTGCATTGTTCCCGGATGTTGGCCATCTCAAAGAAGTAAGGGTTGAGTCCGGCGGAACGGCAGGCATTCCGATAGGTCGGTTCATGCATTCGTGGAGAACAGGCTGCAACCACGACCCGGTCGACGCCGAGAGTCTTGATATCGTTCTTGATCCAGTCCTGACCGGGATCGGAACATATATACTGATAGTTCCGGGCAATGGCCACATGTGGAAGGGTACGGGCAAAGGCCGTGACCTTCTCAATATCGACCGTGGCCGCAATGTTGATTCCGCAATGACAGATATAAACGCCGATTTTCATAAGGCAAACCAAATTGGAATAGTGGAATAGTAGAACAATGGAATAATGGAATATTGGAATAGTGGAATATTGGGTTTAAAAAAAGAGCCAAGAAAAGACCTCCCTTTTCTTTTATTAACCATTATTCCAACATTCCATCTTTCCATTATTCCGGCTTCTTCCTTCCTTTTGCTAAGATGGCGCAGGCTAAAGCAGAGGCGCCGCTTGCCTGAGCTACCGTATCCGGAATATCCTTCGGGCCCTG